>SCSZ01000012.1 GCA_004322265.1 Patescibacteria group bacterium | reverse complement strand
GATGTCGGCTCATCACATCCTGGAGGGGGAGCACCTTCCAAGGGTTCGGCTGTTCGCCGATTAAAGTGGTACGCGAGCTGGGTTCAGAACGTCGTGAGACAGTTCGGTTTATATCCGGTACGGACGCAAGGAAATTTGAGGAGATCTACCCCTAGTACGAGAGGACCGGGGCGGACAAACCTCTGGTGTATCGATTGTGGCCACCTGCTGCATTGTCGAGTAGCTACGTTTGGAATAGATAAGTGCTGAAAGCATATTAAGCACGAAACTAACTTCAAGATAAGATTTCCCTATGAGGACACAGAAAGAATATCTGTTTGATAGGCGCAAGGTAGAAGTGCAGTAATGCATGTAGCTGAAGCGTACTAATAGTCCCATCGCCTTTTTATGTCCTTTTCACCATATGTTAATGCTTGCATTAACAGAGGTGATAAGGTAGACTTAACTAGTATTTGATGATAATCATCAAGCGTCAGTTTTTTGAAAATTCGTACATCCAAAGCATCGCGATTCCATCTTGTATGGGCATCGAAGCGAGGTTTAGAGAACCACTCAGCGATTAGATATATCGGCTAGAAAGCTTCTCAAACCTTACTTCGGTGTCCATGGCGCTGGGGAAATACCTGTTCTCATTCCGAACACAGAAGTCAAGCTCAGCAGCGGCGATTATACTGTCACAAGCGGGAAACTAGCACGATGCCGAATTATGAATTGGACCATCCGAAAGGATGGTCTTTTTCTTTTCTCAATATTTGCCTCAAAAGTTATGAAATACAAAAACGACCGCTCTCGCAGAGACGGTCGTTTTTAGTTGGATGAATCATAATTTTGGATTCAAACAGGTGCTAAGTAATAATATCGCACACCGTGAATATATGCAACGGTAGCATAATAATAAAAAAGTGCTTATGTACATATTGACATAATGCCTATGTTATGCTAATATGAATTCATACACATATCATGTGTGAGGTAAACAGAGGGTTTCTACGTTAGTAATAGCGCGGGGACCTTTTAATATAAGGAGAAATACCATGGCAGGAACAAAAGCAGGCGGCAAGTTAGCTGCACAAAAGAACCTAGCAAAAGACCCAATGTTCTACGCGAAAATTGGTGCCAAGGGTGGTCGTAACGGTCACACTGGTGGTTTTGCTGCCAACCCTGAACTAGCTCGTAAAGCTGGTGCAATCGGTGGTCGTATTAGTCGTCGCAAGAAGACTACTACATCAACTGAAGTCTAATCTATTAGAACTTCACTAAAATAAGCCCTCTCGGGGGCTTATTTTATTTAGCACGAACTCTTGAATTAGTAATTCTCGGGTCCTGTCATCCGATTTACCCCTGCTTTTGATTTTTCTTATTAAAGAAAACATCAAAAGCGGGTGTTGCCCCATCGGATGCCATCCGTTCTAGCTAAACCGCATACCTTCTTAAAGCGCAGATTCGTGCCTCATTAACGCGCCAATTGTGATGACAAGCAGGGCAGGCGTAGACTCGTTGTTTGATCTGTAAACCAACGGCTTTACAGTTAGGACAAGTGCTGCGGGCGTGAAGCCAATCACGGTAAGAATCTAAGGTGTTTTCGACAACCTCCTCTGTGATAGTTAAATCGTACGATGGTGCTAATTCGATGGCTTTGTCCCAGGCGGCGCGCTCCATGGCAATGAGTTCGACGTCTCGGTTATATTCAGCATGACTGAGTAAACCATGTGATAACTCGTGCAGCAAAAAGGCATAGTCATCATCCGCGCCAGTGTAATAGACGGTATTTTCACTCGGCGACCATAAAAAGCGCTTGGCTTTCTTAAAGCGGAACTCTGGATAGTCAGATTTAAGCTGCTGTATCAGCGAGTGCATCGAGGGCATAGTAATAGCATCCATAAATAACGGCCTGTTCGGGGTGTTTGGCTTGCACGATCTTGGGAACGGCGATGTGTGGAGGCATGTTTTTCTTGAGAATATCGGTCAATGGTTCTATGAACTGATCAAAATAGACACCGATACTACCCCCGACGATGATAATATCTGGCTGCAAGATCGGGGTGAGTGCGAGGAGTCCACGGCTAATTCGATCAGCAATCTGTCGCCAAGTTCGTTTGCTGTGAATATCTCGACCGAACTTGTGATACATCTTGTAGATTGCTTGACCAGATGCGAATTTTTCCCATTGATGCATCGATCCGTCGAATTCGAGCATTGTCATGCCACCTTGGCCATGTTGCAAGTTTGCGTCAATTCGACCATGACTAATAACGCCAGTGCCAACACCGGTGCTGACCGTAATATAAAGTACAGAAGGGGGAGTCTTAGTGAGACTTCGTGCCTCGGCTAGACCTGCGAGATTGGCGTCATTTTCAATCAAAACTGGCGCATCGCCGAGCACGCCTTTGAAAGCTTTTGCAACGTCAAAATTAGCCCAACCAAGGTTGTTGCACCAGACGGCAACACCGTCTTTGATGATGCCCGGGATCGCAATAACGACTGCATCAACGGATTGGCCACCATATTCCTCCAGCAGTGTTTCGGTCAATAATTTGACGTATTCACTTGTCGTTTTGGGCGTCGGGAACTTGACTACCTCGCCTAAGATCCCATCCTCAGAGAAGCTGGAAACCAGCGTTTTTGTCCCACCCGTGTCGACCGTCACTAACATGTTTCTAGTGTAGCATATCGATGGCGTTGCTTTTTCTTGAAAATAAAGGTATAATACACGTTATTAGAGAGGTACCATTATGCGTGTGAGTAAGAGTCATCAAGCCGGTTCGGCTACTACATTTGTTATTATCGCCGTTATTTTAGTGGCCGCTACGATCGGTGGTATTTACTTTGTCGTACAGCGTGGTGATCAAGCCCGTAAGGACCAGGCAGCTAGCAGGTTAGCTGAACAACAGGCAGCTCAAAAGGCAGTTGATGCAAAGAATGCTCAAGCCGCGGCAGCCGCAGCGGCTGCTAACAAGGCAGCAGCAACTAAGTCCTCATCTTCAACCGTGGCAACCTCAACGGCTCAAAATGCCACAGATCTACCAACAACAGGTCCTGAGCTAAATATTGTTCGCTTTCTTGCGATCGGTTTACTCGTTGGAACTCTGACGTCATTTGTATTATCTCGTCGCGGCCTTAAACGCCCCCTCTAGACATCTGTTCTTATCTGAGGTACAATAGTAGCAATCTAGGAGTTTGCTTGTCTTATCATGCGCCCCGAGAATATTAATTAAGGAAGGAGTCTACTTAGACTTATGGCAACAAAAGCCTCAACAGTAACAATGGATGAACTGCTCGCTCTCGGTGATGATAGCGTCAAGCAATTAACACAAGGTGAAGTAATCGTAGGAAAAATCCTCACGATTCGTAAACACGAGGTCCTAGTTGATCTTGGTCCTCAAGGAATTGGTCTCGTACCACGTCGTGAGGTTGGGTACTCACGCACGCTCAATATCGGTGATGAAGTAACGGCAAGTATTGTTGACCCAGAGCTTGATAATGGCTACGCACTACTATCACTTCGTAAAGCCGCCAAAGACCGCGGATGGGACGAAGTACAGGCTCGTATGGACAGTGGTGAAGTTATCGAAGTATCTCCATATGACGCTAACCGCGGTGGTCTCCTGGTTGAATTCGACGGTGTTCGTGGATTTCTACCTGTTTCACAACTATCTGCTGAACACTACCCACGAGTTGGTTCAAGCGATAAGGACGAGATTTTGCAGCGTTTGAATGTGTTGATTGGTCAAACACTTAAGGTTCGTATCCTTGACTGTGATCGCAAAGCAAACAAATTGATCTTTAGCGAAAAAGAGGCAATCAAAGATGGTCTGTCTGCACGATTTGAAAAACTTGCCGTTGGCGACACCGTTAAGGGTGTCGTAACAGGTGTTGTTGACTACGGTGTATTCGTTAACGTTGAAGGAATCGAAGGCCTCGTTCACATCAGTGAAATTAGCTGGGAGCGTGTTAATAACCCTGGTGATTACGTCAAAGTTGGTCAAACTATCGACGCGAAAATTATCGCAATCGACAAAGATCGCCTTAGCCTAAGCATCAAACAACTGTCTGAAGATCCTTGGATGAGTGAAGTTGATCAATTCAAACCGGGCGACAAAGTTGAGGGTACCGTTACTCGTATTACGCCATTTGGTGCATTTGTCCAGATCAGTCCTGCAGTTGAAGCCCTAATGCACGTTAGTGAACTTGGTGGCGGTGATGATACTGATCCAGAAAAGGTATTCACACTCAACGAACGCAAAGAATTTACGGTGCTAGACATTGAAAAAGATAGTCGAAAGATTTCACTCAGTTTGAACACAAAAGCAAAAAAATAAGCTAGAAAGGAGCCCACATTATGGCAGAGAAAGTTGTTGTCGTTGCCGAATCGATTACTGTGGGTGAACTAGCTCAAACGCTTAATTTGCCCGTTACAACGCTGATTGGTGAGCTTTTTAAGAACGGTATCGTTTCGACAATCAATCAACGTATCGATTTTGAAACAGCGACGATTATCGTTGAAGAGCTTGGTCTTGATGTAGAGCTTGAGAAGAAAGCAGCAGCTACAATTAGTGAGCGTAAAGTTCACGAATTGTCTGATAAAGCCGTTGCTCGTCCACCAATTGTTGCGGTTATGGGACATGTTGACCACGGTAAAACTAGCTTACTTGATGCGATTTTGAAGCAAAAAGTTGTCGATGGAGAAGCAGGTGGCATTACACAGCACATTAGTGCTTATCAGACGATTCGTAACGGACGTAGCATTACACTACTCGATACGCCTGGGCACGAGGCCTTTGCAGCGCTCCGTCAACACGGTGCAACGCTGACCGACGTCGTTGTGATCGTAGTTGCCGCTGATGATGGCGTGAAGCCACAAACAATCGAAGCAATTCGCTTTGCAAAATCTGCCAACGCTAAAATTGTTGTAGCAATCAACAAAATGGACAAAGAAGCAGCTAACGCACAACTAGTAAAGACACAGCTCGCGACAGAACATGGACTCAACCCAGAGGAATGGGGTGGTGATACAGTTATGGTTGAAGTTAGTGCTAAAACAGGTGCGGGTATCGAGAAATTACTTGACATGGTGCTTCTCGTGGCTGATCTTGAAGACCTAAAAGCCGATATTGATACGCCGGCAGAAGGACTTGTTATTGAATCGCACATGGAAACAGGCCGTGGTTCTGTTGTTGGACTACTTGTTGAACAAGGAATGCTGCGTCCAGGACATTTCCTAGTTGCTGGGACCGCCTATGGCAAAGTACGTACGCTCCTTGATTTTGCGGGTAAGACGCTTAAAGAAGCAGGACCATCCACACCTGTAACAATTACAGGATTTAAGGAATTGCCACAATTTGGTGACACATTTACGACATACAAAAATGAAAAGGAAGCTCGTAATGCGGTCGCGATTGCTCGTATTGAAAATGAAAAGAATGCAGCTAGTACAAATGTAACAGGCGCCGATCTCCTGAAAATGATGAATCAGCAACACGAATCGCAGGATCTTAACGTAATTGTAAAAGCAGACGTACAGGGCTCTCTTACCTCTGTTGTTGACAGTCTTCGCTTGATTGATACGGGTGGCGAAATTACGCTTCGCGTGATTGGTAGTGGTGTCGGTAATATTTCAGAGAATGATGTACGTCTGGCTGCAGACGCCTCGACAATTATTTACGGTTTCAACGTTAACCTACCCCCAGCGGTGAAACAGCTAGCTGCCAGGGATAAAGTGCAAGTACGTCTGTACAAAGTTATTTATGAACTACTCGATGACGCACGTGCATCAATGGAGGCAATGCTTGCCCCTGAAGTTGTCGAAACAGAGATCGGAAAGCTTACGATTAAGGGAATTTTCCGCACACTTAAGGATACGGTTATCGCTGGTGGTGAAGTAACGAGCGGTAAAGTCTCAAAGGGCTTGATTGCACGGGTTTTTCATGGCGATGAACAAATCGCCGAAGCCGAGGTTACCAGTGTTCAACGCCAACAGCAAGAGGCTAAAGAGGTCTTTGAAGGTGATATGTGTGGCCTCAGCCTTAAAACAAGCAAGAAGCTTATTCTCGAAGAAGGCGACAGGCTCGAGTTCTTTACGCGTGAACTTGTTAAGCGTACGCTCAAGTAAAGCTCTAGCTCCATAGCCTATCAGATGATACAATAAATTTAGAACGACCGATAACAATCAAGGAGCATCGTAATGTTTCAACTCGACGATAAATTTTTAGAAGAAGTTGGCCTTGCCAACATGCCAGAAGAGCAAAAAAAACCTTTCTTGCAGCATATATATGATGAACTTGAACTTCGTGTTGGGACTAAGCTGTCTGAAGGTATGACTGACGCGCAGCTCGAGGAGTTTGAGTCAATTATTGATCGCAAAGAAGATATTATTACGGCCTGGCTTGCTCAGCACGTGCCTGATTATCACAACGATCAAGCATTTGGACGCATTCAACAGGCGACTGGTCTTGATATTAACGACCCAGGACTTCGAGCCGAATATACAGCGACCAAGTGGTTAGAGGTGAATCGTCCTGACTATCGAGATGTGGTTGCAGCTGTCTTAGACGAACTCAAAAAAGAGATCAGTGGTAGCAAAGATGCTATCCTTGGAACAAGTCAACCTGCTGCGTAGCCATTTAGAAATGCACTTGCGCTCATTGTGCGGCCACTTGGGGCAATCAACTCATCAATTGAGAGGGTTGAGCCGTCTTTACAACTCATATCTAAGGGACTTATTGCAGACTCAGCAACGTGCGCTTTGGTTATAATAATATCGTGTCCTAAAGCAGTTGTCTTTGTTTTAGGAAAGCCTAAATGTGCACGAATCAGACGTTCGCACTCTGTGGCAGTGTGAGAAGTTGGGTCGAGTATACCGTCTGCTTTAGTCAGTAATTTTGAATATGTTGCGTGGTCGTTAGGCTGTGGGCTTGGTTCTAATGATCCATCGAGGATACTGGGTAGGACCTTGAGTAGGAGCTCACTGCTTGCTTCTACCTCCATATCATATAGATCAAACTTGGTTTCACTGCCTCGTAGCGGTATGGTTGTTTGTGCGTATATCGGACCCTCATCCATGCCAGCGCTTAATCGCATAATCGACGTTCCTGTTTCAAGGTCGCCGTTTTCAATAGCTGATTCAATCGGTGTTGGTCCACGGTACTTTGGCAGGAGTGAGGGGTGAATATTGATGATGCCCTTAGGAAAAATATCAATAATAGATTGGGGTATCAGTCGGCCATACGCGACAAGGATAGCTGCTTCGGCGTTCATTGATCTGAGTTTGTCTAAGATGTCTATTGGATCCTTTGGCAGTAAAACAGGAATATTGTGCTCAGCTGCAACCTTGGCTACTTCTAGCTCACGATTGTTACGTGATTGTCCATCCGAATGATGAGATACAACAGCGGCAATCTTGTAGCCATTTTCAATTAAGGCAGTAAGAATCGGCGCATTCGTCGAGGTTAGTCCACTTACGAGCCGTTCGTTACCAAAGAATATCAGAGTTTTTGATGTCGTCATAATCAACAGGTTGGAGGTCGCCTTTCTCGTCGAGATTGTAAAATGCATCTTCTTTATCGCGGATATGATCAATAAAAACGATGCCGTTCGTATGGTCGACTTCGTGCTGAATCACACGGGCAAGGAAACCCTCGGCTTTGAAACGAACTTCGTTGCCGTCTTGATCAAGTGCTTTAATGCGAATTTTGCTGTTTCTGGGCACTTTACCATATACATCACTGACACTCAGGCAACCTTCATAGTCTTCTTCGATCACACCCTCATATTTAACAATTACGGGGTTAACAAGGGCGGTGAACTCTCGCGAACCTTTGTCGTCAAAATCTGCACGCACGATAATGACTTTTTCAGGGCGATCAATTTGAATGGCAGCCAGGGCTGCACTAATTTCGTGTGGACGACTGTCTTCCCAGTCAAGCGCAGCTGACACCATATCATGAATAAGCGTCCGAGTTGCGTCAGTTACGACGTGAACCTTGGATGATTTTTCCCGGAGCTGTGGTGCGGGCAGTGTAATGATGTCTTCTTTTTTCACTGCCCGTATTATACCAGGGGTGATTAGAGTAGGCTAGTAGGGTCGAGCTCGGATTGCCAATGGGTAGCCGGGATAAACGCTAGAGCAGCAATTAAGTATTCTCGTTTTGGACTTTTAAGAACGAGCTGCCATCTGTAATTATCGCGCTGTCGTTCGTAAAAAGCGGGGGTTGGGCCAAGTATTGTAACGTCCTTGTGTGCCTTTTGGGCTAACTCTGTTGCGAGTGCTTTAGCTGCTCGAATGCTAGCCACCTCGGTCTTGTATGAACACGTGAGCTTCAAGAGGTAGGTGAAAGGTGGGAAATGGGCCTTTTTACGTTCAGAAAGGGCGTAATCATAAAACGAGTCATAATCTTGCGCGAGGCCAAATGCGACACTTGGATGAGCTGGCTGGTAGCTTTGAACGATTACCTGCGTTTGGTGTTCGTTGCGCCCAACGCGCCCAACTACCTGCGCTAAAAGCTGGAAAGTTCGTTCGCTGGCGCTAAAATCGGGTAGTGCGAGGCCACTGTCTGCTTGGATAACCCCAACAGTACGTAGATGGGGGAGATCTAAACCTTTTGCAATAACCTGTGTGCCAATCGCAATGTCTATGGTGCCATCGTACAACTCGCTGTAGCGCGCGTTGACGGTTTCTTTGGTAGTATTGTCAGCGTCAAATCGTGCAATGTTGGCACGAGGGTAGATTTTGCGGAGTTCTGACTCGATCAATTTTGTACCGAAACCCTTGTGTATGATGTCGACGTGCGAGCAGACAGGGCACATAGTCGGTACTTTTTCGTGATGATCACAAATATGACAACGTAGCATATGTTGGTCATTATGGAGCGTCAATGGCACGAAACAACGCGGACATTCAGCGGTCCATCCACAGTTTTCGCAAAGTGTTGAGGATGCACTACCCCGTCGATTATGAAAAATAAGGGCCTGTTTACCACTTGCGAGTGTTTCATTGAGGGCAAGTAACAGTTGTTTTGAGAGGAATCTATGGCCGTTAAAATTGTTTCGCTTGGTCATATCGACGAGTGTAATAGCAGGCGCAATTCGTTCCTTTCGCGCTGAGGTAGTCAGTTTAAGGATAGGGCGCCCTGACTGTTCGGCAAGGTAACGATCAACAACCAGGGGCGTCGCACTTCCTAAAATTACCCGGGCATTGTGGAATCTTCCCAGCATTGTAGCTGCTCGTAGGGCGGAATAGCGAGGCGCTTGCTCTTGCTTGTAGCTGGGTTCATGTGCTTCATCAACAACAATCGCACCAATATTTGCGAGCGGCGTAAAGAGGGCAGACCTAGCACCAATCACTACTCTTGAGGTCTTTGAATAAAGCGCCTCTCTCCAGGTGTTATGTCGCTCTGCTTCAGTAATAGTCGAATGCACAACCAGGATATCGTTAAAATGATGCGAGAACTCAGCAATAATTTGCGAAGTAAGAGCGATTTCAGGCACTAAGACAATAGTAGACTGGCCTTTTTTGAGGGTTTGTTTGGCAAGCTCAATATAGATTTCTGTCTTACCGGAACCAGTAATACCCTGTAAAAGAAACGTTCCTGGATCATACGACTCTATTGTCTCAATAGCTTGCCTCTGATCATTATTGAACACAATATTTGTTCGGATACGTTTTGTCGCCTCGGGAATAACCTTACTAGTTGTTCGTCGTACAGTTTGTAAACCACGGGGCAGGAGTGTTTGCAGAACAAGAGACAGGGGTGTTACGTAATACGCAGCAAGCCATATAGATAGTTGAACTAACTGCTCCGGTAGGGCTTTATCTTCGATAAGTGAAGCGATGGGCTTGGTCTGATAGGTTGGTTTTTTGACTTCCTGTATGACGAGTCCAATCATTTGTTTCTTGCCAACCTCTACGGAAACCAGCTGACCCACAGAAAGTGTAGTGTCCGAACTGTATGTGAAGACATCATGACCAGGTCTTACGATCTGGTTTGGGGCAACCTCGTAGTAGTGCATATCTCCTATTATACTGCTAATATAAGCGTATGTATTTTGAGAGTAGAGCAGAAGCGGGACAGAAACTTGCTATCGAACTAGTAGAAAAATACCGCTACGAGAACTGTGCAGTTGTTGCACTCAGTGATGGAGCAGTTCTTGTTGGTGAGCAAATTGCGGCCAGCCTGCATTGTGTGCTTATGATGCTGCTGACTGAGGATATTGCGGTGCCGGGGGAAGGCCAGAGCTTTGGTGCAGTATCCCAGGACGGAGGTTTTACCTACAACGGTATGTTCTCAACTGGGGAAGCTGAGGAGTATGAGAGCGAGTTTCATGGCTATCTTGATGAACAAAAACGCGAAGCATTCCAAAAAATTAACAGATTACTTGGCGATGGCGGCATTATTGACAACGAATTACTACGAGACCACGTTGTGATATTAGTATCGGATGGTATTAATAATGACTCAGCGATCGACGTCGCAATTGATTTCATGAAACCAATCCAGGTGAAACGGTTAGTTGTCGCGACGCCAACTGCGAATGTCCAGGCAGTTGACCGGCTACATATTCTAGCTGATGAGCTTCACATTCTCGATGTAAAAGAGAACTTTATGAGCGTTGACCACTATTATAATGTGAACGATATACCAAATCACGAAGATACAATCGCAAAAATAAACCAAATTGTGCTGAATTGGCGTTGACCGCCAGACTACAAAAAGTGTAGAATAAAAAGCAACGATGAGGTCGAAGAGTTAAATAAGGGAATTCATGTTAGACGTTTTTATTACATCTCGGGTGCGACGAAAAATTGTGGTGGTCTACGCCAAGTATCCTGATTTCCGTACCCATGTTCGCGGTCTTGCGAAACTCATCAAGGAAGACCCAGGCAACATTCAACGTGAACTGAAGCGTCTCGAAAAAGTCGGCTTTCTAACCAGTGAAAAACAGGGTAACACCAAGATTTACGCGACGAATAAACAATTCCCAATCTTCAAAGAACTTCAAAGTATTGTTATAAAGTCGCAACAGCAGGCAGGACGACCAAAGCGTTCTACGTCTGATATCTAAGATGTCGCTCTTTGACGATATTTTAGCCGCTCGCGGTTTATCCGGCGTGTCGGCTGATTTTTTATTCCCGGATTATGATAAAAAGCACGATCCGTATTTACTGCCTGATATGGAAAAAGCCGTTAAGCGACTAGTTACCGCCCGTAAAAAACAAGAATATATTACGATCTACGGTGATTACGATATCGATGGTCTAACGGCGACAACAGTGCTGATTGACGCATTTAAAGCATTTGGTTTTGACCACGTCGATGCGTTTATACCGAATCGTTTTGTCGAGGGCTATGGCCTCACAGTTACAGCAGTCGAGCAAATTGCAGCCTCGGGTACTCAGTTAATTGTTACGGTCGATTGCGGTAGTGTCAGTTACAAAGAGGTTGAAAGGGCCAATGAATTAGGTGTCGATGTCATCGTAACGGATCACCACACGATGGGTGATGACCTACCCCCAGCAGTAGCGGTCATTAATCCTAAACGGTCTGGCCATAACTATCCATTTATTGATCTTGCTGGTGTTGGCGTGGCATTCAAACTCGTGCAAGCTCTTCAAACAAAATTAGAGGGGCTACCTGTGGGTACGGAAAAATGGCTACTAGATTTAGTGGCACTTGGGACGGTCTGCGATGTTGTAACACTGCTGGATGAGAACAGAATCAATGTTTATTGGGGGCTGCAGGTGCTTAGGAAAACTCGCAGGCCTGGCCTTAAAGCCCTGATGGCGGTCTCGCGAGTCGAACCAGAGACACTGAACAGTCGATCGCTTGGTTTTGCACTCGGTCCGCGTATGAACGCATCAGGCAGGCTAGAAACCGCCAGACATAGCCTCGACATGCTCTTAGCTGTTGATAGCAGTGAGGCACTTGAGAAAGCCCAGCAGCTTGATGCGCTTAATACCAGCAGACGGTCTGATCAGGATAAAATTTTTAAGGAAGCAATTATTCAGGCTGAAAAGTACGCTAAGGACCCAGTGCTGGTTGTTAGTGGGGCGGATTGGAATCATGGCATTGTCGGCATCGTTGCGGCCAAATTACTCGAGAAGTATCAAAAGCCAACCTACGTTCTGCAAGAAATGGGGGAGAGCAGCAAAGGCTCGGCTCGTAGCTACGGCGGTTTTAGCGCGGTGGCAGCCATTCGAGCGGCCAGCGATATTGTTACTAAGGGTGGGGGTCATACGTTGGCCGCGGGTATAACGCTCCCAACGGCTAATATTGGAACATTTCGTCGGCACGTTAATGAATTCTATCGTTCTTTGAACCTGACAAATCAGGCGGATCTACTGCTGCCAAAAGCGGATGTGTTGGTTAGCGATCTGTCAGAGGTTACTGATGAGTTAGTAACGAAACTTGCTCAGCTCGAACCGTTCGGTAGTGGTAATCCTGAGCCAATTCTCAGGATTGAGGACGTTATCGTAACGGATCAGCGTAAAATGGGCGCTGATAACCAACACGTCAAACTCGAGATTAAAGATAAATTAGGTAAACGGATTCAGGTTATTGCCTTTAGTGCACCCGACCATTTCTTCGTCGAACCGGGTGAGCAAGTTAACATTTTATTTCAGCCGACTATCAACGAGTGGAAGGGCAGACGGAGTGTTGAAGGAAAGTTGCTCCACGTTGAGCGTGATTAGTGTTGCGTCGGCGGCCGTTCTCTGTTAGAATGATTTACTATATGGTACAAGTAACCCGAAAAGACGAGAGAGAAGCAAACGAGAATATTATTCGTCGTTTCAACCGCAAAGTTTTGCAGAGCGGTGTTTTAGCTGAGGCTAAGGCCGTTATGCGTTTCGAAAAACCAATCAGCAAAACCGAACGCCGTAAGAAAGCGATTATTCGCAAGGCCCGTAAGGCTGACAAGCTAGATAAAGCACGCTTAGGACTCCGCTGATCATGGCTCTTAAGGAGCAAATAAATAGTGATCTCAAAGCCGCCTTACTGGGCGGCGATCGTTTTACAGGTGAAGTTCTGCGTGGACTCAAATCCGTTATTCTCGATGAAGAAGTAAAGCAAAATAAACGTGACGAGGGTCTTGACGACTCAACAATCGAGCAACTAATCGCTCGTGAAATCAAAAAGCGCAATGATAGCGCGACGCAGTATGAAGCTGCGGGACGTCCGGAATTATCAGAGACGGAACTCAAAGAAGCTGCTGTGATTGCTAGTTATCTTCCTGCTCAGGTGTCTGAGGATGAGATTCTTGTTGTTATTAAAAAGACGATCGACAAACTTGGCGTTACCAACATGGCTGGTGTGGGACAGGTTATTGGTGCAGTTAAGGCTGAACTCGGTAATAGTGCGGATGGCTCGACCATTGCTCGACTCGTCAAAGACGCGTTACAATAGGACAAAACAGCTTGTAAAGGATAAACAATGATAGTATTTTTCGGTCCTGTCGGTGCAGGAAAAAGCGTGCAAGGTCAAATGCTAGCTGAGCGATTTGGCTGGCAGTGGATTAGTACGGGTAACATCTTTCGTGCAAGTTCTGACCCTGATGTTCAGGCGACACTTGCGGCAGGCAAGTTAATATCATCTGAACAAACCTACCAAGTTCTCGGTGAGGCACTTGAAGCAGTTCGTCATAAACAAATTATTCTCGATGGTTTTCCTAGAAAAAAGGAACAAGCAGAGTGGCTGATTGCTAACCAAGCGATTTTTGATTTTACCGTTGATCTCGTTATCGTCATTGACGTTACCAAGGAAGAAATTATCAAACGTCTGACAGCCCGTGGCCGCGTTGACGACGACGCAGCTGTTATCGAAGGCAGACTCAAGATCTATCACGACGAGGTTGATCCTATTTTACAGTACTTGTCCGAGAACAAGGTTCCCGTAGTTCACGTCGAAGGCGAAGGCGACATGGCGACTATTCACGAAGACATCATGAAGCAGGTTACTGCACACAAACTGGACATATAAATGGCTCAGCGCATTAAAACAGCTGCGGAAATAGAGGCCATGCGTCAGGGTGGCAAAATTCTAGCTGGTGTTTTTAGAGATTTACGAGTGAAGGTCGTTCCTGGAGTTACGGGAATTGAACTCGACGCGTGGGTAGGGCAGGAAATTGTTCGGCGGGGTGCGATTGTTACCTATAAGACTTCAGAGGTAAATTTCCCAGGTAGTATTTGTATTTCAATCAACGACGAAATTGTGCACGGCATTCCAACTGACTACGCATTTGAAGAGGGTGATATTGTTAGTTTTGATCTTGTTATCACATATAAAAATATGAAAACAGATAGTGCCTTTACGATGGTTGTTGGTGAGCAGGCAGCCGGTGCAGTCAAACATCTCATTAACCTTACCGAACGTAGCTTGTATGCAGGAATCGACGCGATAACAGGCCCAGTATATACAGGTGATATTGGTGCGGCGGTCGAGAAAGTTCTTGGTGGTGGCAAACTTGGCATCATTCGTGCCTTAGTTGGCCATGGGGTTGGTCATGAAATGCACGAAGCTCCAGAAGTGCCAAATTACGGCACAAAGGGGAGCGGCGTCCTACTCCAACCCGGCGATACGATTGCGATTGAACCGATGGCAACCCTGGGTGGTGAAGGAATCAAAACCGATAAAGATGGCTGGACAATCCGTACGCGCGACGGTAGCTTGGCCGCACATTTCGAACATACGGTTTTAATTCTCGAAGATGGCGTCGAGATACTTACCCAGCTTTAGGTGAGATAAGGCCGGTGTATGGCTTTGCAACAACTTCCATAAGCGCTATAATCGAGGCATATGCAAGATAATTCTAAGTATGCTGTCGGGCTCGATATTGGCACAACAACAGTCCGCTGCGTTGTTGCACACATTGACGGTTCGACCGGAACACCAACTATTGTCGGTGTTGGCAGTGCGCCTAATAGCGGCATGCGAAAAGGTACCGTCGTAACATTGAGTGGTCCCGCGCAGGCAATCGATGACGCGCTTGGTGAAGCTGAACGCATGAGTGGCTACCAGGTAGATGCCGCCACAATTAGCATTAATGGTACTCATATTATCAGCACTCACACAGATGGCATGATTGCCGTCGGTGCATCTGATCACGAAATTACTCGCGACGATTTACTACGAATTGAAGAAGTCGCAACACTTGGTAAAGTACCCGCAAATCGTGAAATCCTCGACGTTATTCCGCATGCTTACAAGCTCGATGGCCAAGATAATATCAAAGACCCGCTAGGTATGACGGGCACACGTCTAGAAATCGATGCTCACGTTGTCTCTGCACTTACTCCGCACCTGGTAAATGTCCAAAAAGCGGCCGATACCGCTAAACTTACTCCTAAAGCGGTCATTGTCGCGGGTGTTGCGGCAGCTCGGGCAGTTCTAAACGAACAACAACTAGAAAACGGTGTAGCGCTGGTAGATATCGGGGGCACGACCACTAATATTGCCATTTATGAAGAGGGAGATCTGCAATATGCGGCTGTCCTACCACTAGGTGGTGTTAACATTACAAACGATCTTGCGATTGGCCTTAAGACTGATCCAGAAATCGCGGAACTGGTTAAGATTGAGCATGCTTCAGCGGTCGTGAGGCACGAAAACTCCGGTATTAGCATCAAACACGCGGGTGAAATATATAATTTTGATACGCGCGATATCGATGAAATCGTTGAGGCACGTTTAGAGGAAATCTTTGAAGCTATTCAGCACGAGTTTAAGCGTGCAGGACGAGCTGGCAAATTGCCAAGTGGCGTTGTACTAACAGGTGGAACGGCACAGCTACGCGATATTGTCAGCTATGCCAAGGAATCCTTGGGATTGGCTGCACGTATCGGTAAAACAGCCGGCTATGGTGGTGTTGCTGACAATATCGAAAAGCCACAGTTTGCGACCGCAGTAGGACTCATGCTGATTGATAGCGACGGCGACGTTGCAATGCCAACTCGCAAGAAAAAATCCGGTACCTCGCCAATCGCAAACGCCACAAGCGTAATATCCCGATTTATGGCTCGTTTCAAGGCATAGTATTTTTTTGAACTACAGTGGTATACTAAGTAGTGAATACGAAGTCTAGGGAGATTTAGAGAGACATGCCTGAAGTAAAACCAAGCGATATACAGACGTTTGCTAGTATCAAAGTAGTTGGTGTTGGTGGTGCCGGTGGTAGTGCGGTTAACCGTATGAAAGAAGCAGGCCTCACTGGTGTTCAATTCATCGCAATGAACACTGATGCGCAAGCGCTCCATAACTCTAAAGCAGATGTGAAATTACATCTTGGGCACACCACAACTGGTGGGCTGGGCGCTGGGGCTGATCCTGCAACCGGTGAAGCAGCCGCTAATGAATCACGTGATGAGATCAAGGAAGCTCTTAGTGGTGCTGATATGGTCTTTGTTACGATTGGTGCCGGCGGTGGAACAGGTAGTGGTGCTGGTTATATCGTTGCAGAAGTTGCGCGTGAACTCGGTATCCTAGTCGTCGGAGTTGCAACTAAGCCATTTAGCTTTGAAGGCGAAAAGCGTCGTCAAAATGCAGAGTGGGCAATTTCTCAACTGGGCCGACAAGTTGACACACTTATCACTATTCCTAACGACCGACTTCTTCAGACGATTGATCGCCGCACACCACTTCTTGAAACGTTCAAGATTGCTGATGACGTCCTTCGCCAGGGCGTTCAGGGCATCTCAGAGCTCATTACTGAACATGGTCTCATTAACCTCGACTTTGCCGACGTAAAGGCTATCATGAGTAACGCTGGATCAGCACTGATGGGCATCGGCCGAGCGAGCGGTGATAATCGTGCTTCACAAGCCGCTCAGCAAGCCATTGAATCACCGCTTATTGAGGTCTCGATTGACGGAGCTAAGGGAGTTCTATTCAACGTTACTGGTGGCTACGATATGAGCATGAGTGAAATCCAAGAGGCTGCCGAAATCATTACGAGTGCAGTATCGCCAGATGCGAATATTATCTTTGGTGCAACTCTTAAACCTGAGCTGGAAGATGAATTAATCATTACGGTCATCGCGACTGGTTTTGATTCTGCATACTTTCACCAAAAGGCCAACGATGTAGAGGACCAAACTCCAGAAAAGTCTGAATTAACTGAGGACGCGGTAAATGACATTGATATGAACCTTGACCACAGTGAAGCCGCTGCAGTATTTGCAGAAGAGAGTACTCATGATATTTGGAATCAGCCGAATGAAGAGGAAGAAGAGTCCGATACGCCAGCATTTCTACGTCGTCGTAAGAAGAACAAGAAACATAACAAGGAAGACTAGCGCCTCATGGCTAAGTACAATATCGGGGACAGTCGAGTAATTGAATCACGCGAAGTTAGTGATGGTGTTACCATTCGTCGTCGTCGTGAATCACCCGATGGCAAACGCTTTACGACCTACGAACGTGTTGAAAAGCCGAATCTTGCAGTTATCAAAAAAGACGGTTCACGGGAGTTATTTGATCGTGAGAAACTTGCAAATGCTATTAAACGTTCTGTCGGTAAATTCTTTGCATCAGAGGTAGAAGTTGAGGAAATGATTAACGAAATCGAGGATGCATTGTATGCAATCGGCGAAAATGAAATAACTTCAAAACAGATCGGCGACAAGGTACTCGATGAACTTGCAGAGCGCAATGAAGTTGCCTATGTACGATTTGCGAGTGTATATCACGAATTTAAAACACTCGATGATTTTGTAAAAATCCTTGAACATAGCCGTAAGCCAAAAAAGAGCGAATAAAAACATGAGAGTAGTCATTGTGTACAAAAATGATAGTGATTCTGCACGTGATGTGCTCGATTTTCTGCGTGATTTTAAGCGTCAGACAGGCCATGATCTACAGACTCTCGAACCAGAATCACCGGATGGTGAGCAGTTTTGTCGTGCCTACGACATCGTTGAATACCCGACGGTCATTGCATTATCCGACGACAGTGTGATGCAAAATACTTGGACGGGACTACCGCTACCGACGATTAGTGAGGTAAGTTACTATGTTCAATAAATTAAAGACATTTTTCACGCATGAAGATAAAAACCTTCGTGATAATCGTTGGATTTTTGCCAGCATGCTTATTGGTGCACTTTTGAGCCTTCTGGCGGCCTTTGTTTTATCGGTTGAATCAATCGATATCGCCAAGAATCCCAACGTGCAGCTCAGCTGTAGCATTAACGCTGTTATAAACTGTGCAACGGTTGCTAGGCATCCATCGGCCTCACTACTTGGGTTTCCTAATAGTTTCCTAGGTCTTGTTGCTGAGCCAGTGGTTATTACGGTCGCTATAGCAGGACTAGCTGGTGTGCGATTCCCGCGTCGTTTTCTTTTCGTTGCACAAATATTTTATACGGCAGGTTTTGCGTTTGCGTACTACCTATTATTTACAAGTATGTTTGTTATCCAAGCTCTTTGTCCGTGGTGTCTGCTGGTAACGCTTTCGACGACATTCGTGTTTTTCTCGATGACTCGTTATAACATTCGAGAAGATAACCTATATCTGCCAAAAGGTATCGCAAAAAAAGCAAAAGCATTTATTGCCAAAGATTATGATAAGTTCATTCTCGCGATCATCGTCGTTGCAATCATTGCTGGCATTATCTTGAAGTACGGTTCAGCACTCTTCGCCCAGTAGTATTTGCTCTTGCAACTCCTACGTCAACTGACTATACTTATCCCTAGAAGCGTCCACGCAGGTGGTAAGTGGCTATCAACCACAATGCTCCCAGAAGAAACCCTGGAAAGGGAAGTAGACCTAGGCGTCAATCGGCACGTAAGATCGAACAAATAAGTGCTAAAAGAATCACATCTTTTGGAAGCCAGATGGTAACGTCCACATCGGACTCTGGCAGCCTGAAGAGGTGATTTTTATTTTAGAAAGGTAGAGTTGTGAAATTCAGAGCAAACAGTCGCCGCCGTGCACTCGAATACGAAAAAGACCTCGTCAAGCAGTGGAAGAAAAACAAGACATTCGAAAAGTCTATTTCACGGCGTCCTGTCGATGATTCATACGTGTTTTATGACGGTCCTCCGTTTATTACTGGTATCCCGCATCACGGTACATTACTTAGCTCAATCGTAAAGGACGTCGTGCCACGCTACCAGACAATGAAAGGCAAGCATGTCGAGCGAGTTTGGGGCTGGGATACGCATGGACTACCTGCAGAGAACTTCGTTGAGAAAAAACTAGGCATTACTAGTCGTCATGATATCGGCGAAAAGATTAGTTTGGCTGATTACATTATAACGGCGCGTGAAAGCATGGTGAGTAATGCTGCTCTTTGGGAAAGTACGATTGATCGAATTGGCCGCTGGGTAGATTTCAAAGGTGCTTATAAGACTATGGACAAGGACTACATGGAGTCTGTTTGGTGGGCGTTTAAGCAACTATATGAAAAAGGTAAAATTTACGAGGGCGAACGGGTGCTCATGTACGACACCAAATGGGCAACACCACTTTCCAAGGCCGAAGTTACGATGGATGCGGGTGCGTATCAGGTTGTTACTGACCCGAGCGTATATGTGAAGTTCAAGCTGGTCGATGAAAATGTGTATGTCCTAGCATGGACGACAACACCATGGACATTACCTGCTAATACCGCACTCGCAGTTAACTCGGAAGTTGAGTATGTTGAGGTAGAACTTGATAATAATCACTATATTGTCGCCAAAGACCTTGCCAACAAAGTATTTACCGATGAAAAACACCAAGTCCTAGATTATAAAGTTTTGCGTTCTTTCAAGGGTTCTCATTTGGTAGGTAAAAAGTACGAACCGCTATTTGACGATCGAGGTGAAAACGCACATACAATTTGGGCAGCAGACTATGTTAGTACTGAATCCGGTACTGGTATAGTCCATCTTGCACCTGCCTACGGTGAGGAAGATTTCTTACTTGCGAAGGAAGTTGGTATTCCGGTTGTTCACGTTCTCGATGAATACGGTATTTATACAGAAGGCGACTGGATCGGTGAAGATGTTTGGGAAATCAACAAAACGATCGCCAAGACTCTCTTAGAGCGTGGCGTCGTTTGGAAGATTGACTATGTTCAACACGAATACCCACATAATCCACGAACAGGTAATCGTTTAATGTATCGTGCTCATCCGAGTTGGTTTATGGATATTGATGGTCAACGCCAACAAATGCTGGTTGAAAATAGCGAACATATCAACTGGTTTCCAGAACACATCAAGCACGGTCGTTTTGAAAAAACGATAGAACAAGCGCCTGATTGGAATCTGTCGCGTGATCGATTCTGGGCAACGGCAATGCCCGTTTGGAAGGGAATAGATAAGGACGGCAGTGAACATATTAAGGTCATCGGCAGCTATGCGGAACTTACCGAACTTAGTGGCATAGAACTGGATGACTATCATCGCCCATGGGTTGACGACATTACGTTTGAAATAGACGGTGTAACATATACAAGAATCGAAAAAGTAATGGACGGTTGGTTCGAAAGTGGCAGCATGCCTTTTGCGCAATTCCATTATCCATTCGAAAATGTTGAGAAGTTTGAACAAAACTTCCCTGGTGATTTTATCGTGGAATACGTCGGTCAAGTTCGCGCATGGTTCTATTATGTGCACGCCGTTAATGTCGGATTATTTGGCCATAACGCATTCAAAAACGTAATTGTTACCGGCAACATTGCAGGTAATGACGGTCGCAAAATGAGCAAATCCCTAGGTAACTTCACCGATCCGAACGTACTAATGGACGAGTACTCGGCTGATAGTTTGCGTTTTCTGCTACTACAATCACCAGTGTTAAATGGCGAAGATTTTGCGCTTCAGGACAAAGAAGTCGGCGATGTTGCTCGTAAACTCAGTATGGTCTGGAACATGTACGACTTCTTTACGATGTACGCCGAAGTCGATGGTTGGGAATTCAAGGGTGATCTGGCAGATCCGACCGAAATCCTAGAAAATCCACTCGATCAATGGATTGTTAGTCGCATTCATCAACTCGTCGCCGAAGTTGGTAAAAACATGGACACTTATGACATTCCGAATGCAGTTAAGCCAATTTTGCCGTTCATCGAAGACGCCAGCAACTGGTACGTTCGTCGCAGTCGCCGTCGTTTTTGGAAATCGGGTGATGACACGGACAAGAATAATGCGTATCGAACACTTCATTATGTATTGGTGCAATTGTCAGAAGTACTCGCACCATTTACGCCGTTTCTTGCAGACGAACTCTACCAGAAATTAACGGGCGGTGAGAGTGTGCACTTACTTGATTGGCCAGTTGGTGGACACGTGAATGAACTAGTTGTATCGGACATGGAACTTGTCCGTGAATATGTGAACCAAGGACTCAGTATTCGCGCCAAAGAGCGCCAGAAGGTTCGTCAGCCACTCGCCAGCGTAACTGTCCCAACGTTCGGAACAACGATAGATTTCAAGGATATTTTGAAAGATGAATTGAACGTAAAAGACGTCTTTGATGGCGGGGATGTCTCGCTTGATCTCTATGTTACCCCAGAGTTAGCGCGCGAAGGACTAATGCGCGAAGTCGTGCGTCATGTACAAAGTGCACGTAAGGATGCCGGTCTCAATGTTGACGATCGGATTAACTTGAGCCTCAAAACAGAGGACGATGACCTGCAGAAGGCAATCGTAGAGCACGAGACGACAATTGCCGATGAAACACTTGCAACTCACCTGCGTAGCGGCGAATACAACTACAATACTACTGTGAAAATTGATGGAGTTGAGTTAACAATCAGTTTGGAGAAAGTATAGTGAAGCCACGAGTCGGCGTCGGCGTATTTGTCATTCGAGACGGCAAGTTCTTGATGGGGCGTCGCAAGGGCTCACATGGAGCGGACACATGGTCAATCCCTGGTGGTCATATGGAATTTGGTGAATCGTTTGAGCAAACAGCAAAAAGGGAAGTCATGGAAGAAACCGGAATGGCTATCAAAAATGTACGATTTGCAGCGGTAACGAATGATGTCTTTGAGAGTGATAACAAACAGTACGTAACTGTTTGGGTGATGAGTGATTGGAATAAAAATGAACCGGCCGTTACCGAACCTGACAAGTTTATTGATCAAAAGTGGATTGATATTGATAATCTGCCAGAACCTCTGTTTTTACCGTGGCAAACACTTCTAAAGAGTGAGTTCATTGACGCAATAAAACACCAAATCAAAACTTCATAGATCGATGATAACCAATAAACAACCAAATATTCCATAAACCTGAGAATTTGCTGAGCAAAGGTCCGTCCTTTGCAGAATATAAAGTTGACAATTTATAACGTTTATGCTAATGTGTATGTAATAACACTTTAAAAATAAATATATGTCATTACTTCAATACCTAAAACTTCAACCGCTTGAGCCGAACGATGACGGTACATCTAACAGCCCACTTGATGATTATGCGCAGGATGAAAGTATCTCGCTCGATGATGACCTTGACGAACAAAAACTCGATGAGGCATGGAACAATATCGTCAAGGATATTGAACAAGACCCTGAATGGTTTCGCTTTAGCGACGACGATTAAGTGATTAGTTTGCTATACTTAGTATATGAATTTAAGCGACGACGAATTTGACAGTCTAATTACCCGAGCAATGGACGAGCTTCCTCAAAAATATATTAAAGGTCTCGAAAATGTTGCTATCGTCTACGCTGATGATCCTGATGAATTTCAACGTATTAAAGCGCAACTGACAGAGAATAGCCTGCTCTTCGGACTCTATGAAGGCATTCCGCTGACCAAGCGGGGAATTGGCTATAATTTTGTACTGCCGGATAAAATAACTCTTTTTAAGAATCCAATTCTCTTCGTTTCGCACACACCTGAACAACTATTCGAACAGATCAAGCGAACACTGTGGCACGAAATCGCACACTATTATGGACTTGATCACGATCGAATTCATGAACTAGAACATCGCATAAAACCGACTGAGCAGTTACAATAGACCGTATGATTACTAAGGCAATTATTTCGGTTGCGGGCTGGGGAACCAGACGTCTACCAATCACTAAATCAATTGAAAAATGCATGTTACCAATTGGTAATCGGCCACTTGTTGACTATGTCGTACAGGACTGTATTAAGGCCGGTATTACTGATATCTATTTTGTTATCACTGAAGGTAGTACTCAGCTCAAACAATACTATTCTGACAATGACACCCTTAATCAGTATTTGATCGCTAGCAGTAAGAACGATGCATTCAAGTTGATTGCGTTGCCAGAAAATGTAACATTTCACTATATCGAACAACCACAATCTGGCAAATACGGTACGGCTATTCCAGTGGCACTCGCTGCTAAATATATCGTTGACCAAGAGTCGGCTGTTGTTGTTGGTGGCGATGATTTTATCTATAATGCGGACGGATCAAGTGAGATTAAGCGACTTCTTGACGGTACGTCCGAGGGTGGTAACTCGATGCTTGCCGTCAATATTCCAAGAGAACAAGTATCATCGTATGGGGTAGTCGAGGTTAGTGATACTCATGATTTCGTCCAAATTGTCGAAAAGCCGACGCCGGAATATGCTCCAAGTACACTGATTAATATCAGTAAGTATGTTCTCAATCACGATGCGCTCGCAGCGATTGCCGACTTTGCGCAGTCATCACAAGCTGGCGAATACTACATTACCGACTCAATTAATCAGTATGTTGCTGGTGGGGGATCGCTCAAAGTTGTTGAAGCAGTAGGTGAATATCTTGACGGTGGCAGCACCGACGGATGGCTGCATGCCAATCGTGTTGTGCTTGGTGACATCTAAATATAGACACATCTGGGCTTATTTACATCACCCCTTATATCTGTTACAATGAAGAACTGATTAATTAAACGTTAAAGGAACAATATGACAAAAGCAGTCGTGAAGATCGGTGGAAAGCAATTTATTGTCACCGAAAAAGAGACCCTTCTGGTGGACCTCCTCCAAGAAGGAACTAAAGAGCTCACTTTAGACGCACTGTTGGTTATCGATGGAGAGAAAATCTCTGTTGGAACACCAACTGTCAAAGGTGTAGTCGTAACCGCTAAGGTTATCGACGATCTCGTAAAAGGTGATAAAATTCGTGTGATTCGCTACAAATCCAAGAAGCGTGTGCACAAAGAAAACGGTCATCGCCAGAAGTACTCTCGCATAGAGATTGCCTCTATCAAATAACATTAAATCTCCGTCATCTTGGCGGAGATTTTTGTATAGGCGCATGTTATAATTAGGAAAAGCAAAAGGGGTAGATAGACACGTGGCGACGGTAATTTCGGTAACCAATCAAAAGGGTGGAGTGGGTAAGACGACAACGGCCGTTAATCTTGCATATTACCTGACAAAATTAGGTAAGAAGACGCTGTTGATTGATTTTGACCCTCAGGGCAATGCTACCAGTGGGCTTGGCTTTGATAAACAAGGCCTCAAAGTAACCATGGCAGACGTTATCATGGCGACGAAGAAGCTAGACGACGTGGTTTTACCAACCAAATACAAAAATTTATTTTTAGCTCCGACGACGCCACTACTCGCCAATACTGAAGTTGAACTTGCTCAGGCTGACCAACGATTTACTCGCCTGAAAAACGCCATTGATGCCAGCAAAGGTGAGTACGATGTGGTTATTATTGATAACCCACCAAGCCTTAGTCTACTAACAGTGAATGGTCTGATTGCAGCAAAATATGTGTTGCTTCCTGTTCAGACAGAATTCTACGCTCTTGAGGGTCTTGGGCAACTACTAGAGACGATGAAGTTAGTCCGAAAAGGTATGAACCCAACACTTGAACTTCTGGGAGTCCTACCGACAATGATCGATGGACGTACCACGCTTAGTGGTCAGGTCCATGCCGAGATTAAAAAGCATTTTCCAGGTAAGGTTTTTAACACCGTTATCCCACGCAATATTCGTCTTGCTGAAGCACCGAGCCATGGACTGCCGGTCGGTGCGTACGATAAGTTCAGTAAGGGTGCTCGGGCATATAAAGCGCTGGCAAGGGAAGTCATGGAGCGGGTTTCATGAGTGTTAAAAAAGGGCTAGGACGAGGTTTTGAATCGCTAATCCCCATGGATCTCATGGATGAATCATTTGATCCGACTTCAAAACAAGACGAACAAGTTAGTGAACTTCGCCAAATTAAGCTATCTCAAATTGTGGCCGATCCTGATCAACCGCGCAAGCAATTTGACGTAGGTGCGCTCGAAGAATTAGCCGATTCAATTCGCGAACACGGCATCGTTCAGCCAATTGTGGTTGTCCCAAAAGGCGAAGGCTACCAGGTTGTGGCAGGTGAGCGTCGTTATCGTGCCGCCAAGCTCATTAACTTAGAAAAAATCCCGGCGCTCGTTCGAACACTCAGCGATCAGCACAAACTAGAAATTTCACTCATTGAAAATCTGCAACGCAAAGACCTTAATGCTATGGAAGCGGCAACAGCGTATGCCAAATTACGCGATCAATTCAACCTGACGTTCGAGCAAATTGGTAAACGAATGGGCAATAAATCCGTTAGCGCGATTAGCAACACTATTCGCCTGCTTAGTTTGCCGCTAGCAGTCCGCACGGCGCTTCGTGAAGGCAAAGTGAACGAGGGTCAGATGAAGCCATTCGTAGGGGTTAAGGATGATCTAGTTGAGAGTATCTTGCCTCGGATTATTCGTGAGGGTTGGACGGCACGATTTGCTGAACAATATGCAGCCAATCTTCGACAGTCAGGTATCAAGGATGCTAAGTCTGCACCAGGTATTGTCGTAGAGTCTCGATTTGAACCGGACATGCGCCGACTATCTAAACATTTTCAGGCCGATATTCGGATTAAAACTGGCATGAAGGGCGATGGGCAAATCATCATCAAGTTTAAGGACGAAAAAGAGTTTCGTCGTATCGAAGAAATGCTCGAAAAAGAGTAGTCTTTAGAACCAGCGGATTTTATCAAACGGAAAGATTCGTAAGCTGACTGGTCCAACAACATCATAAAACGGAATTGTGCCAAGTCCGTTACGTGAGTCAAGCGAGTAGCTGCCCTGGCGGTGATCACCTGATACGAATAGTTCACCTGCCGGTACTGTTTCGTCGATTGCACCACTTGTTGGACTACCTGGCTCGCCGTGATTAGTGTCATCAGGATTAAAGCCATCGGGGTGAGCTGAGTTATAGACTATGTAATGACCATCCTGGATTGTAACGCGCTCACCTGGAAAGGCGATCACACGCTTCACGATATATTCATCTGTCATTCCTGCACTATAGAGCGGGTTCTTGAATACGATAATTTGGCCACGATCTGGGATGTACGTTTTGTTCTGGATTTGGGCCCAAGTAACGGGTAGGCGATCAACAATTAGACGGTCATTTGTATAAAGTGTTGTTTCCATACTCGGTCCAATAACGCTAAAACTACGAAATACAAAGCTATTAATCAGTAGCGTCCCAATAAGGACACAGACAATAAAAATGCCAATACTCAGGGCATCCTTTATGAAGGGGTGTCTTTGAAGAAATGATGCTTCCATCAGCACTTACTATACACGTAAGTTCATGAACCGGGTAGTAAACGGTTATGATTTTTTGTGGTTCAAAATATCGCCAAAATTAGGTATAGTAGTATGAGCATTTATGAAAAGTAATCGACCATCAATAGACGGCTTTGTGCCACGACGTATCGGAAGCCAGTTAGGTGAACTTCATCGTAACACTAGTCAAGCTAGTCGCATTCAGCCAATTGATCGGTCGCTTCATACAGGCGATGATGAAATTAAAAACCCAGTTGGAGTCGTTCGACCAGGACAGGCGATCGGTCGTTCTGATATTGACGAGTCGCTGCGTGAGATTGATAGCCTAGAGCCAACCAAGAAACTTTCAAAGCGTCAAGTTCGCAGGCTGAAAAAACAAGCAGGTCTACGTGATAAGAAGAAGCGTTCTCGCGTCTGGCGAATTATTAAATGGCTGCTTATTATTGGCATTGTTATTGCCGTAGGCGTTGCAGGCTACACTGCCTTTCAGACGTTTATTGCGGGAGGCAAGATTTTCAAGGGAAATCTTTTTGATATTTTGACGCAGACAAATCAACCACTCAAACAAGATAGCAATGGCCGTACCAACATTCTTATACTTGGTACGTCAGAGGATGATCCAGGACACCAGGCGGGTAACTTGACTGATTCGATGATGATCTTGAGTGTTGATCAAACAAACAAGAATGCGTATATGATTAGTATTCCTCGTGATCTATATGTCCAGTATGGCGAGGCATGCGACGCGGGTTATGCAGGTAAAATCAATGTCTACTATAGTTGTGTAACTGATGGAACTTCTGTCGACGCACAACGCGCCGCGCTCACCAAATCAGCGTCGTTTATCGGTAAAATATTTGGGCTTGATCTCCAGTACGGTGTCAATGTGAATTACACAGTATTTCGCGATATCGTAAATGCTCTCGGCGGCACTATTACGGTTACTATTAAAAGTCGTGATCCACAGGGGCAGATGGACAGTAACTTTGACTGGAAGTGTGGCGCTAATTACTATACGCGTCTCAAGAACTGTCCACCAGACGGACACTTTATTCAGTATACAAATGGACAGCATGTCATTGATGCCGAGCACGCATTGTACCTTGCGCAGGCTCGTGGCGACACCGCACCAACATATGGGTTTGAACAGTCTAACTTTGATCGCGAAAAGAACCAGCAGATGATCATTAAGGCCGTTCGAGACAAGGCATCAAGTGTCGGTCTCTTTACGGACGTTACTAAAATTAATACGATCATCTCAAGTCTCGGTAATAATTTACGTACGACATTTGCAGCGAATGAAGTTAAAACATTGATATCTCTTGCTCAAAACATTAAGGATAGCGATATTAGTTCAATCAGCCTTATCGACGGTGATGCGCCAATTATGACAACGGGTTCAATTAACGGCCAAAGCTCGGTATTCCCTGCTGCCGGAACGTATGATTACAGCGTTTTGCAGGCATACATTAAAAAATCACTCTCGAGCGACCCTGTAACTCGCGAAGCAGCCCCTGTCGCCGTTTATAACGGCTCAGGCGTTGCCGGGCTTGCACAATCAGAGGCCGACACTTTAACTTCCGATGGATTCACTGTATCAACAATCGCATCAACTCCACCTGCTGGCTACAGTCAGTACGAACTATATCAAGTCGGAACGGGTAATTCTGCTACCAAGGCAAAACTCGAGAAAATACTTGGTGTTAAGACCACGACGACGGCACTTCCTATATCTGTTTCATCAACGACGAAGTTTGTTATTATTATTGGCGCAGCGCCAACGACAACAACCCATTAGAGGACGTAAAACTCGTGGTATACTAGGAGGTAATTATGGAGTTTTTAAAGATAGTCAGGCGCCGTTCCTTTTTAAGTGAGGTCGTTTATACCGTACTTAATATCGCTCTTGCCGTTGCAGTGGTTATTATCATTCAAGCGACTCAATCGCCATGGCTCGCAATTGTGCTCGTCATTATTAGTAAGTGGCGTGTTCTGGCAGTGCGTCCTCGCTACTGGTTTGTGAACGTGCAAGCCAATTTAGTTGACTTCATGGTAAGTCTCAGCTTGATTGTATTCTTGTACATGACAGAGGTGGGCGCAGCCGATGATTCTCAGAAGCTGTTTATACTGACTGCTCTTACGATTCTGTATATTGGATGGTTACTGTTTTTGAAACCTCGATCAAAACGGAAATACGTCGTTGCTCAAGCAGGCGTCGCACTATTTGTTTCAACGGCAGCTCTCTTTATTTTGTCATACTCGTGGCCCGCATCTGCAGTTGTACTGATCATGTGGCTCATCGGCTATTCAACCGCAAGACATATCTTATCAAGCTATGACGAGACACATATATTATTCCTTAGCCTCTTGTGGGGACTACTACTTTCTGAAATCGGATGGCTCGCATATCATTGGACCGTTGCTTATAGTCCACTTGGTATTGCTAATGTCATTTTCCCACGTGTCGCACTCACTGTATTTTGTATCGGATTCGTTCTACATCGTGCGTATGACTCGTTTTATCACCATCAGAAAATTCGTGGTAACGATGTAATTTTGCCGATTCTCTTTACGATTAGTATTATTGTCATTCTCCCAATCGTTTTGAACGTTCTCGGCGCAAACGTTACAATTGGCATCTAAATATGTTCGAGTGCGATGCAGTAAGCATCTTGATGGAGTAGGCGAAAGCCATGATCCTGAGCAAAGTGTGTAATGTCTTGATGCTGTGAGGGGTCTGCTTCAAGAATAATTATGCCCTTAGGTTTGAGCACAGTAGAGGCCTGAGTAATTAATTTATAAATCAAGGCTTTGCCGCCGTTACCTGCAAATAGTGCTAACCGTGGTTCCTTGTTGGTCTCAAGTGATCGCTCCCAGGTTTCGTCAACGTAGGGTAGATTAGCCAGGACAACATCTGGCGTGAAAGGATATCCAGTTAGCAGGTCGCTTCTCAGTGTTTGAACGTGGGCATGTAAAGACTCCGAGTTTGTCTCGGCAACTTTAAGCGCCGGTACGCTGATATCAAGCAATGTAACATCGAGTTCAGGCCACTCAAGTTTAGCGGTGATGCCAAGAACTCCGCTACCTGTACCGACATCGACGACCCGTATTTTTTCGTTGAACAATGTTTCGTTTTTTGGTAGAACTTCCTTTAATACGTCGATCATTGTCTCAGATTCGGGGCGGGGGATTAGTGTCGCCGTTGTAACCTTGAAACGGCGACCATAGAATTCTTTGTGACCAATGATATAGGCAACAGGCACGTGGTCTGAACGTAGCGCTATTCTAGCATCGGCAATTTCCTGGAGCCTAGCATCGAGCGGCTCTTCACCGTGTGCATGTAGGTATGTTCGGTGTTTACGAAGGGTATGTGCCAGAAGGATTTCAGCGTCGAGTCGTGCCGTATTAATTTGAGCAGCCTTTAAGATATCGGCAGCTTGGGCTAGCCAATCATCAATTGCTAGCACTGGTTGCTGAGAGTTCTCGTTCATAACTTTGGAGGTGCTCGATTATGTCTTCAATAGCGCCGTTCATTGCGCCGGGGATGTTACTGCGACTATATCCTATACGGTGATCAGTAATACGGTCCTGTGGGAAGTTGTAGGTACGGATTTTTTCACTGCGATCACCACTACCGATAAGATTACGACGCTCAGCGTCAAGTTTAGAACGCTCTTCATCAAGTTTAATTTGTAAGAGTCGACTACGAAGGACTGACATTGCCTTCTCCTTATTCTTGAGCTGTGATTTTTCATCCTGGTTGGTTACGACCAAGCCGCTTGGTAGGTGAGTGATACGAACCGCACTATCAGTCGTGTTGACTGATTGCCCACCATGACCACTTGCGCGGTAAATATCGATCTTTAGGTCGCCTGGTAGTATCTCGATATCTGTTTCGCCAGCCTCAGGTAGTACTGCGACCGTAACGGTACTCGTATGAATACGGCCTTGCGATTCGGTCGATGGAACTCGTTGAACACGATGTACGCCTGATTCGAATTTTAGTTGTGAGTACGGTGCATCACCCTTTACACTGAAAATAACTTCCTTGTATCCACCTGTATCGTTGGCGCTTTCGCTAATCATTTCGGTTCGTAGATTGTGTGTTTCACAATAACGCAGGTACATACGATAGAGTTCAGCTGCAAACAAACTGGCTTCGTCGCCACCTGCACCAGCGCGGATTTCGATGATCACGTTTTTTTCGTCATTAGGGTCTCGCGGTGCGAGCATAATGAATAGTTCGTCTTCAATTTTTTGTAGCTCGTTTTCAATATCATTCACCTCAAGCTTAGCAACTTCAGCGAGTTCGTCGCTACCGCTCATCAGTTCCTTAGCTTCAATTAATTGGGCCTCAAGTGTGGCGCGGCGGTTAGCTTTCTCTAGGATTGCGTCAAGTTCGGTGAACCGTTTGTTCTTGCTAGTGTAGTCATCATCGGCGTAGGCATCGGGGCGCGCCAAAAACTCGCCGAGTTGGATCTTCTCGGCTTGTAACTCATCAATGTTTAAACTGATCTTTGCCATAACACTTCTTATTATTACATATAAAAAGAGACTGCGGGTAAGCAGTCTCTTTGAATATAGCTATTTGTCTTCGTTAGCTCTTTTTGCTTTGACAGCAGCAGCCTTCTTGGCTTTGCTGGCTAGCAGGTCTTTACGAGCCTCAGCAGCAGCGAACTTAGCCTTGTAACGGTCAACTCGACCTTCGGTGTCGATAATTTTTTCTTCACCGGTAAAGTAGGGGTGAGATGCTGAAGAGATATGCATCTTAATCAGAGGGTATTCGTTACCATCTTCCCATTTAATTGTCTCATTGGTTGGTGCAGTTGACTGCGTCAAGAACGCAAAGCCAGCTACGTCGTCAGAAAAGACAACGGGGCGGTAATCTGTTGGGTGTAAACTTGTTTTCATAATCTGAATCATTGTATCTGTTTTTGATTGATTTGTCTAGGGTAATACCCCTTGAAATTCCACGACTAAAGGGTTATAGTAAGTGAGTAACAATATTTTAACGACACAACCCTGGGCATACTCCTGAATTTTCAGGGCCGAGGGTGAGGAAACAAGGAGTACAAACTAATGGCAGTATCTGTCGATATTAAGGCATTGCTCGAAGCCGGTGTTCATTTTGGACACAAAACGAGCCGTTGGCACCCTAAAATGGCGCCGTACATTCACAGTAAACGTCAGGATGCACACATCATTGACCTAACCAAGACTGTTGAGGGTCTCGACGAGGCGTTACCATTTATTACAAAAGTAATCGCCAGCGGCAAGCAAGTTTTGTTTGTTGGTACCAAGAAGCACACCAAGGAAATCGTAAAAGAAACAGCCGAAGCGCTGAAGCAACCATACGTGACTGAGCGTTGGTTAGGTGGAATTCTTACCAATGTTGCTACTGTTGGTAACCAGATCAAGAAATTAAAAGACCTTGAAAAGCGCATGGACAGCGGTGATCTCGAAAAGCGCTACAACAAACTAGAAGTTCAACGTTTCCAAGAGGAAATTGACGAGCTGAACGCAAAATACAGCGGTATCAAGGATCTAAATGGCAAACCAGGTGCGGTCTTTATTATCGATGTTATCGGTGATCTGAATGCAATTAAAGAGGCAAGAACACTTGGTATTCCAGTAGTTGCGCTCGTTGATACGAACGCTGACCCATCACTTGTTGACTATGTGATTCCCGGTAACGATGATGCAATCAAGGGTGTTCAATTAATTCTTGACTACGTCGGTGCAGCAGTCAAAGAAGGCTTTGGGGCAGTTAAAGTGGCACAGAGCGAGGAGAAATAATAATGAGCGTATCTATTGATGACATCAAAAAGCTAAAAGAACTAACTGGCATTGGTCTAACTGATGCCAAGACAGCGCTGACTGAGGCTGATGGTAATTTTGATAAAGCACTCGAAGTCCTTCGTAAAAAAGGTCTGACAAAGGCTGATAAAAAAAGCGATCGCGAAGCACGTGAAGGCATCATTGATAGCTATGTCCACGGTGGACGTATTGGTGTGCTTGTCGAAGTTAACTGTGAAACCGATTTTGTTGCACGCACCGATGGATTCAAAGAGTTTGCTCACGCGATTGCACTTCAAATTGCATCAATGTCTCCACGTTATATCTCTGAAGCTGATATCCCAGCCGACGAACTCGAGCGCGTCCGCAGTGAGGCAAAAGAGAAGGTTATTGCTGACGGTAAGCCTGCTGAAATGGCAGACAAAATCGTTGAAGGTCAGGTGAAAAAATACTTTGCGGACAAGGTATTACTTAATCAAGCCTACATTATGGATGACTCAATGACCGTTGAAACATTCCTGAAAGAGAATATTGGCAAGATGGGTGAAAACATCATCATTCGTCAGTTCAAACGTATTGAACTCGGCGTGAACGAATAATTCCAACTCCATACCAACTAAGTCGCTCCGAAAGGGGCGATTTTTGGTATAATGAGGATATATGTTTGACACTAAACCATTTGAAACGAAATTTGAACAAGCCGTAGCTCACTTTGAAGAGGAATTAAAAAAGATTCGCACCGGTCGTGCACACCCAGGTCAACTCGATGGTATCAAGGTTGAAGTCTACGGGACGCTCCTCCCGCTTAACCAAGCGGCCAATATCACTGCACCGGAGGCACAGCTCCTACAAATAACTCCTTTTGATCCAGGTAATATCCAGGCAATTAGTGCGGCCATTCGTGCTGACCAGTCGCTCGGGTTTAACCCAAGTGATGATGGGCGAGTAATCCGTGTTCCAGTGCCTGCACTCACCGAGGATCGCCGTAAATTACTTGTTAAACAAGCCGGTGAAAAAGTCGAGGATGCTCGCATCACCCTCCGGACGATTCGTCAGGACGCACTCAAGGAAGCGAAACGCATGAAAGAAGCCAAGGAACTATCCGAAGATGACGTGAAGCGTGTTGAAAAGGGTATTGATGACGACATGGCTGTATATAACACGAAGATCGACGAACTTTTCAGGGCAAAAGAAAAGGATATTCTTACAATCTAATGACTGATGAAGTCGTTTTGCCACGCCATATTGGGTTTATTATTGATGGTAATCGGCGTTGGGCAAAAAAGCACGGTCTGCCAGCGTACGAAGGTCATCTGGCAGGTTACGATGCGCTCAAAGATGTCGTCGTAAATACTGCTAACGCAGGCGTCAAATTTATTTCACTTTATACATTTTCAACCGAGAACTGGAATCGTGCCAAAGAAGAAGTCAGTAATCTTATGGGCCTGATGATGCGTTTATTTAAGACTGATGTCCATTTACTTCTAGAAAATGACTTGCGTCTGGTTGTACTTGGATCGCGTGATAAATTACCTAAGAAAATGTGTGATGCGATTGATAGTGTTGAGCGCCAAACGGCACATTGCCAGAAATCAACGGTCGCGGTCTGCTTTAATTACGGTGGTCAACAGGAAGTAGTTACGGCTATCAAAAATATTATTGAACAAAAAATTGACCCAGATAGTATTACGCCTGAACTCATCACGAAAAATCTATATCACCCAGAAGTCCCAGAGGTTGATCTGATTGTGCGAACCAGCGGTGAAAAGCGACTGAGCAACTTTATGTTATGGAGATCACCATACAGTGAACTACTCTTTCTTGATAAGTTTTGGCCAGACATGAAAAAAGCTGACGTGACTGATATACTGGATGAATACAGTAAGCGTCATAGACGATTTGGGGGATAGATGGAACTAATTTTCGGTATAATCTTGGGGCTTATTATCCTGGTTTTATTGGTGAGTGTGCACGAGCTCGGACATGCTATCGTTGCCAGGCGCAACGGAGTTGTCGTTGAAGAGTTTGGCATTGGATTTCCGCCACGAGCATGGAGTCGTAAACTAAAGAACGGGGTATTATTTAGCCTCAACTGGTTACCGCTTGGTGGTTTTGTAAAGTTGCAAGGCGAGCACGATGCAGCCAATCATAAGGGTGATTATGGCGCCGCAACTTTTTGGCAGAAAACCAAGATACTACTTGCTGGGGTGTTTATCAACTGGCTAACAGCCGCCGTGATACTGACAATTTTAGCCATTACGGGTCTTCCTAAAATCTTGCCAGATCAGTTTGCGATCGCGAGCGATACTACTGTATCTACTCAACCAGTTGAAGTCACGGCACTTACTCCAGGTTATCCAGCCGAAAAAGCCGGTCTTAAGGCAGGCGATAAAATTCTTCGTTTTGATGGACGGGCAGTTCCAAACACTCAGTCGCTTATTGATCAAACGAAAGCGGATCGATCAAAAACGGTTGAACTTATCTACAGTCGAGATGGTATCGAGGCTACGACAAAGGTGACATTACGCGCGACTGATCCTACTTTTGGCGTCGGACTTGGTGAGCAAATCCTCACGAAGTCAACGTGGTCAGCACCAATCGTTGGTGTTGCAACGACTGGACAGTTTACATGGGCAACTCTACAAGGTTTGGGCAACCTCGTCGCTAACCTTGTGAGCGGCATTGCTCTCCAGCTTAGTCCAGACCAAGCAAGTCGCGCGGCAGGTAGTAGCGACCTGAAACAAGTCAGCGCAAGTGTAGCCGGCCCAGTTGGTATCCTCGGTACCATCTTCCCACAAGCAGAAAAAGCCGGACCAACACAACTAGCCTTCCTGACAGCTATCATATCCCTGACACTGGCCGTTATGAATGTTCTTCCGATTCCAGCGCTTGATGGGGGACGATGGTTCGTCATGACACTCTTTAGAATAACGAGACGGCCACTTACTAAAATACGCGAAGAAAAGATTCAAACGGTCGGTTTCATGATATTAATAGGTCTTGTCCTACTGGTAACGATTGGTGATGTTACAAAACTCTTCTAACGATTCGGTCGCAGATACTAAAAAAACGGCACGTCGTTCATGGCGCGAGTGGGCAATGATTGTTATCCTGCCTGTTTGGGTACTAGCTAGCTTCATTGCTGCTCAGGTAGTGACGGTTGGTGTCCTATGGCTACTAAAAGTGTTTCATGTGCCACTCGACTCTATCAATCAGAATGTCATGACGACCATTCTGTCCGCATTTATTTATATTGTGGCCATTGTTCTAACGATTGGCTTACCGTGGTTGATACGCAGGCGACAGGTCAGTAGGGTCGAGCTTGGCATCTATCGATTACCACTATGGAAAGATATTTTAATGGCTCCAGCAGGTCTAGTGGTCTATCTAATTTTATCTGCGTTATTAATGCTAATCGCAGGGGGATTGATACCAGGTTTCAATACGACCGGGCATCAGGATACGGGCTTTAGCGGTCTCGGTCAGCAATACGAACTTATCCTTGCATTCATAACACTTGTTGTCATCGCACCAGTTGCTGAGGAAATATTATTTCGAGGCTACTTGTTCAGTAAGTTGCGTAAGTACGTACCTGTTTGGATAGCAATACTAGCGACGAGTATTTTGTTTGGTCTTATTCACGCAGTCGGAAATAACGGTGATTGGAGCCTCGCGATTGATACTTTCGCCCTAAGCGTTGTACTCTGTTTACTACGTCTTAATACAGGTAGTTTATGGGCATCAATGCTACTTCATATGATCAAGAATGGTATCGCGTTTTTCTTTCTCTTCATTTATCCAGTTTTGCACGGTACAATAGGGGGATAAATGCGAATTTCTGAATTATTTACAAAAACCCTACGCGATGCACCATCTGATGAGGTTGCCAAAAACGCCCAATTATTAATTCGAGCAGGCTTTGTATATAAGGAAATGGCAGGCGTGTACGCGTACTTACCGTTAGGGCTAAAGGTGCTTGAGAATATTAAACGGATCGTACGTGAAGAGATGAGCACAATCCACAGTAACGAGTTGATTATGACTGCGCTGCAACGTAAGGAGATTTGGGAGAAAACAACTAGATGGAATGATGATGTCGTTGATGTATGGTTTAAAACACGCTTAAAGGATGATACTGAAGTTGGTCTAGGCTGGAGCCATGAGGAGCCAATTGTCGAGATGATGAAACAATACATCCACAGCTACAAGGATTTACCAGTTAGTTTATATCAATTCCAGACTAAAATGCGTAACGAGCTACGCGCCAAGAGTGGCATTATGCGTGGCCGTGAGTTCGTTATGAAAGATATGTATTCGTTTCACGCCACCGCTGAGGACCTAGAGAATTACTATAACGAGACTATCGAGGCATATAAGCGTGTCTACGATCGTCTCGGTATTGGTGATGATACATACGTTACGTTTGCGAGCGGTGGTGCATTTACGAAGTTTAGCCATGAATTTCAAACAATCACCGATGCTGGCGAGGATGTTATTTTTCTGCACCGCGCGAAGAACATCGCAATTAACGAAGAGGTGATTGACGACGCTCTCAAGGAACTTGGCATAGAACGCAGTGAACTAGAACAAGTAAAAACCGCTGAAGTTGGTAATATCTTCAACTTTGGTACGCAGAAAACCGACGAAATGGATCTATTTTACACGGGCGAAGACGGTGAACAGCATTCGCTTTATATCGGTTCATACGGCATCGGTATTACTCGGGTTATGGGTGTTATTGCAGAGAAATTAAGCGATGATAAAGGTCTTGTTTGGCCGGAGAGCATTGCGCCAGCTAAGGTCTATTTGGTCGCAATTGGTGATGCTGCATCAGCTCAGGCTGATGAACTTTATAACCAGCTAAGTGATGCCAACATTGAAGTACTTTATGATGATCGCGACGAGCGCCCAGGTCAAAAATTTGCGGATAGTGAGCTGATGGGTATACCATATCGTGTTACCATCAGCGACCGCACGATTGAGGCAGGTAAGTATGAGCTCACGAGTCGTAGATCTGGTGAGACGAACTTATTGACACATGACGAGCTGCTTGCTAAACTTAGCTGACTGTAGGATTTCGAGAGAAAATTTACAAAGAATGGTGCCCAGTAGGCACCTTTATGATTAGTAAGGAACCAACCAAAGTAATGAAAAAATTATATCAAATCACGAACGAGGGCAAGAAGGAACTAGAAGCAGAGCTAGCGGAGCTAAAAAGCCACCGCGGTGCGATCGCTGACAAGATTTCTGATGCTAGGGACTTTGGTGATCTTTCTGAAAATGCTGAATACGATTCTGCTCGTGAAGAACAGGGTTTACTTGAGAGTCGCATTGCCGAAATTGAAGATATCCTTCTAAACGCTGACATTATTAAAAGTGGCAGCAAAACAAAGGTAGCACTCGGTAGCAAGGTAGAACTTAAGAATGGCCACAAATCTGTTACCTACACGATTGTTGGCCCTGTTGAGGCCGATCCACTCGACGGTAAGATTAGCAACGAATCACCAATTGGTGAAGCAGTATTCGGCAAAAAAATCGGTGATAGCGCTACTATCACGACGCCAAAAGGTAGTGTTACCTACAAAATCGCCAATATTGGCTAGGGATAATTAGATAAAGAACGGGTGGCATCCGATGGGGCAACACCCGCTTTTGATGTTTTCTTTAATAAGAAAAATCAAAAGAAGGGGTAAATCGGATGACAGGACCCGCTAAAACAGTACTGAAAAATTCCTATATGCTATACTGTAACGGATATGGCGACACTAAAAGATTTTCGTGACGAGCGTTTACGCAAGCTAGAAGAGCTCAAGCAGCTTGAGATTAATCCATACCCAGCAGACTCTCATCGAACCTACAACGCGGGCGACATTAGCAGTAAGTTCGATGAGCTACAAGGCCAAACAGCAACTGTCGCAGGCCGTATTACAGGCATTCGTAAATTCGGTAAACTTGCTTTCATTGCGGTCAAAGATTTTACCGGATCAATTCAACTTTTTATTCAAGAGGGGACGATTGCAGAGCGCGATGCGAGTATTAGCCAACTAGGCTTAGCTGACTTGCCTCTACTTGATACAGGCGACTTTATCGAGGCAACAGGCGAAATTATTAAAAGCAAGACAGGTGAAATTTCGATTGGCGTTAAATCGTTACGACTGCTTACCAAATCACTTCGTCCAACTCCGATAGAACTCACCAGTAAAGAGGAGCGCTTTCGTCGTCGTTACCTTGATATGAGTGTCAATCAAGATGTCCGCGATCGCTTTGTTCGTCGATCAAAGTTCTGGCAAGCAACGCGCGATTTCTTGAATCAACACGACTTCGTGGAGGTTAATATACCAGTACTCGAGCACACAACAGGTGGTGCTGATGCAAATCCGTTTGTAACGCATATGGACGCGCTTGATCAGGATTTTTACCTTCGTATTAGCCACGAACTACCGTTGAAGCGTCTGATTGGCGCAGGTTTTGAAAAAGTCTACGATATTGGCGCACGTTTTAGGAACGAAAACTACAGCGACGAACACTTACCAGAGCACGTTGCAATGGAGTGGTATTGGGCATACGCCAACTGGCAAGATGGTATGAAGTTCATGAGCGAAATGTATAAATATATTCTCGAAGCTACCTTTGGCACACTCCAGTTTGAACTCGATGGCAAACATATCGATATGTCTAAAGAGTGGGAAATCTGGGACTATGCGACAGTTATCAAGGATCATTTTAATATTGATGTCCATACCAGCACACTCGATGAAGTTAAACAGGCACTTTTAGACAACAAACTAGAGGTTGAGCAGACCGAGAACCGTGCTCGTGGTATCGATAAACTCTGGAAACATATCAGGAAAGACGTCGTTGGTCCCGTCTGGCTTATCAACACGCCGACATTCATTAGCCCGCTCGCCAAGACTGATCCAACAAATGATCAGATCGTTCAGAGGTTCCAGCCGATTATTGCAGGCTCAGAACTTGGTAATGGTTTCTCAGAACTCAATGACCCGATTGATCAGTTGAATCGCTTTGTTGAGCAGCAAAACATGCGAGATAGTGGCGATGATGAAGCTATGATGCTTGATATTGATTTTGTTGAGATGCTTGAATACGGCATGCCACCAGCCTGTGGCTGGGGCTTTAGTGAACGTGTTTTCTGGATTTTTGAGGGGGTAACAGCTCGTGAAGGTGTACCATTCCCACAGTTACGACTTGAGATAGACTCAACAACCCGCGAAATCTACCCAGATGTCAAATTCGAGTAATTAAAAGGGAATGTTACCGCTTGGGTTTTCGCCCATGAGGTCCCACAATATTCCATGTGTTAACTTTACAGACTCATCTGCGTCCTGATTTGTCTCAAGAAGCATACGATACTTCCTATAAATACGTTTGTCCTGAACCGCCTTATCCGTTACGCCAGCAGCAGCAAACTCACTTCTGGTTTTTCTAACCTCGTCAATGATTGTCTGCATTTGTTCAGGGGATACTTGTTTGAGCCATGCTGAATCTCCATAGCGTCGAAGCGCGTCGTGTAAGAAGTCTGTTGCTTCTTCAAATTCATCCCTTTGGGCTTCTCGACGACCTGATCTGGACGCACCCTCAGTTGCTGCGCGACCAAACCTTCTGTTTCGAGCTTGTGGCTGAGGCTCGGGTTCACCGCCTGTCAATTGTTCGTGATGAGAATCTGCCCCACCAGGTAGACTAGGTCGGCTCTCTCCAGCTAAGTTAATAGGAGTACCAGCCATGCCAAAGTGGATGTTATAAACATCTGCGCCAATAGCCTGAGCCTCTTCTATAGATTTTCCTTGCCTTAAGGCACGATCACGTGCTTCATAAGAGGCGATTATAGGAGTTGCGCGGGCATCAATATCACGTTTCTCGTTGTTGGTTCTTTGCGTATAGCCAGCTGAGTCGACCGCAAAAGCTCCCAGGTCTAACGCCTCGTCATCGTGATGATGATCCGACTCAGGGCGAATGGGTGCTCCATGTTCACCGATGCGGTAGAGACCGTACGCCAGAGGGTCTTTGACATGAGCCTCTTCGTAAAGCCGATTTCCTGCGCGGGAGATATCTTTATTATCGTCAATTGTGTAGTAGTAGCCGTCAGGGTAACGGTGAGTTGTCTCGTAGGTTGTGGGGTGAACCGCGCGGTGAGAGTTACCCTGGCTGTCGACCTTTTCTACGACCGGCCAATCAAAACCGTCTTCATCTGGACCGATGACTCTTTCGTGGTGGCCATGATGTGATTCGGGACCGTGACTCATATCTGTTATTTCTGCTTTTTGTGTTAGTGTTTTACAGATTAAATATTAGCATAAATATTATAAAAAGTCAATACTGTGGTATAGATATAAAAAATAGTTTTATAAATTGCTTGCAATTGTATAGTAATATAGCTATACTCAATATAGTATTTAACGAAAGGGACATCCAAACATGACGCAAATTGCGGTATTTGTAGGCAGTATTCGTGCTGACTCACTAAACAAAAAAATGGCAAAGAACCTTGAAGAACTTGCACCTGAGGGGGTAACGTTTGTTTACGCAGATATCGCGTCGTTGCCACTATTTAATCAGGATCTAGAGGCGAGTGCATATCCCGTCGAAGCGCAGGCGATTAAGGATCTTGTGGTCGCATCAGACGGTGTCTTGTTCGTAACACCAGAATATAATCGTAGTGTTCCTGGAGTACTAAAGAATGCAATTGACTGGGTATCGCGACCATGGGGAACCAACTCATTTGACGGCAAACCAGCGGGAGTTGTTGGCGCATCTGGTAGCACGCTTGGGACAGCTCTTGCACAGGCACATCTACGTAACATATTGATATATCTCAATACCAAGGTGCTTGGTCAGCCAGAAGTCTACTTTGCTGGTGCTCATGAGCTCTTTGACGAAGAAGGTGTCGTTATCGATACCTCAAATGAATTTTTGAGGAAGTATATTAATACATTCATCGAACACGTTAACAGCTAAAATACGCAAAAAATAAAATGAGCACTAAATGTGCTCATTTTTGCATTAGACTGTATTATAAAAAACTTGCTAGTGCTAAAATAAAAGATAGAAACATGCGGGATTTTACTTGTGTTAGTGTGTATTAATTGGAGGGTTATCGGTGATTGAGCTACGAAATGTGACCAAGACGTATGGCAAAAAACAGAATGCGTTTAAGGCCCTCGACGACATTAATTTTACAATTCCTGATGGAGCCAGTGTGGCAATTGTAGGAAAGTCTGGCTCTGGTAAGTCAACTCTCATGCACGCAATGAGTGGACTCGATCGCCCCGAAACCGGCGAAGTGATTATTGATGGCGTTGATATTTTGCGTCTAAAATCAAAGGCGGTCGACAAATTTCGTTCTCTAAAAATTGGATTCATTTTCCAGTCATTTTTTGTTCAAGCTAATGAATCCTCGTTTGAAAATGTCGCTCTACCACTAGAAATAGCCAACGTCTCAGCCGGCATGCGGCGTAAACGTATTGCGGCGGCGCTTCGTGTCGTTGGATTAAGTGATAAGGAAAAGCAAAATGCTGGTAATTTATCAGGTGGACAAAAGCAGCGGTTGGCAATTGCCCGTGCAATTGTGAATCAGCCACGTATTATCTTTGCCGATGAACCAACTGGTAATCTTGATACGCAGACAGGTAACACTATCGAAAAACTGCTATTCGGTCTTAACAAGCAGGGTGGTAGTACTCTCATTATCGTTACACACGACGAAGAATTAGCTGCAAAATGTGACATCAAAATATATATCGTTGATGGTAAAGTCAATCGAATTGTTGGGGGTAAGAAATAATGCGGACATTTGATATTATCAGGCGCGCAGGTCGCAGTCTTAAACATGCCAAAGCACGGACAATACTTACCAGCCTCGCAATTGCAGTGGGTGCATTTACATTGACGCTTGCGATTGCAGCAGGTGAGGGTGCGCGCGAATACGCGAATACGCTTTTGACAACCAATATTGACCCGCAGGTGCTCGCTATCGCCAAGGATCCTAGTTTTTTTCAGGGTGGTCAGACTGGTCCTCAGGAATATGACCCAAACACCACATTACAACAGAGGGCAACCGGTAGGGCTGTTATAAAGCAACTGACCCAGGATGACATCGACGCAATTGCCGCCAGGAGCGATATCGCAAGTGTTAGCCCACAATATACGATTAATGCACAGTATATTACGCGTCCTGATCAAAAAAAGTATACAGTCGACGTAACTCAGTATGATTCGGGTGTTACACAGACGGTGAGTGCGGGTAGTTTGCCACCACTGCGCTCTGGTATTACAGATAGTCAAATAGCCCTTCCTGAGGCGTACGTGTCGCTACTTGGTTTCAAAGATCCCGTTGATGCTATTGGCAAATCCGTAACAATTCACTTAAGTCGAACACCAACACTTACGCAAGCTGAGATTACGCAGGCGATTGCTGGTGGTGCTGCCGCTTTACAGCAACTAGCATCTCCTGATGTGAAGGACTTTACATTTACCGTTGTGGCAATTGTTGGCAAATCAGCCACGTCCTTAACAGCTGCATCAAGTGCTGAAGTCAGTAATACGCTTGCAAAACAGCTATCAGAGTTTAGTACACAAGGCACAAGCAACTATCACAAATACAATTTTGCATCCGCTAGTGTAAAGGTAGGTGTTGACCCAGCAGTTGTTAAACAGGCACTTGTTGCCAAGGGCTATGGTGTGCAAACAGCCAAAGATCTGCAAAGCTTGCTCTTTACGATTGTAAATGTATTACAGGGCATTGTGTTTGGATTCGGTATCCTGGCCCTTATCACAAGTGTCTTTGGTATCATTAACACACAATATATATCAGTACTGGAGCGTACGCGCGAAATCGGCTTGATGAAAGCACTTGGTATGCGCGGTCGTCATGTTAGTCGATTGTTTCAGTTCGAGGCAGCCTGGATCGGGTTCCTCGGCGGCATTATTGGAGCTGCAGTCGCGGTCATCGCTGGACTTGTGCTTAATCCTTGGATTACGAATATGCTCACACTCGGTGATGGTAACTACTTGCTCGTCTTCCAGCCTATTCCGATCGCAGTTTTGATTATCATTCTGATGTTGATTGCGATGTTAGCTGGTTACTTCCCAGCGAGACGTGCTGCGAAACTTGATCCGATTGAAGCTCTTCGTACTGAATAACAGATAATTTGATACAATAAACCTATGTTAGATATTCGCTTTATACGGGAAAATCCAGAGCTCGTCCAAGAAAACGCCCAGAAAAAAGGCTACTCGGTTAGTGTTGATGAACTTTTGAAAATTGATGCTAGTCGGCGAACCTTGGGTCAACGTGCTGATGAACTCCGCGAAAGGCGAAATACAATTTCATCTCAGATGCAGGGTGGCAAGCCCTCTGATGAATTGATTGTTGAAGCAAAAACGATCAAAGATGAACTCGCCGGTATTGAACCTGACTTGAAACAAGCCGAAGAGCAGTATGCTACATTAATGGCGCAGATTCCAAATATGATGCAAGCCGACGTACCACTTGGTGGTGAGGAAGATAGTGTTGAGATCAAAAAGTGGGGTGAACAAAATAGTGGTGCAGTAGATCATTTGGATTTTGCAGTCAAACGAGACTGGGTAGATTTTGAACGTGGTGCCAAGGTAGCCAGTAGTAAATTTTACTTCCTAAAAGGTGATTTGGCGCTTCTAGAGAACGCGATTACACAATTCGCGTTAGATTTTGTAACAAAAAAAGGCTTTACATACATGACTGTGCCACACATGGTGAGTGGTCGTATTGCACAGGGTGCAGGTTTTTCACCGCGCAGTGATATCGAGAGTAACGAGTACTTTATCGAGGGTGATGACCTGTCTTTGATTGGGACAGCTGAAGCACCACTGACCGGTTATCATGCGGATGAGATTCTTGATGAGGTAAATCTGCCGCTTTTATATGTTGGCTATAGTCCGTCGTATAGAAAAGAAGCCGGCACGTACGGCAAGTTCAATCGTGGGCTATTTCGCGTCCACCAATTCAATAAATTAGAAATGTATATCTTCTCATTGCCAGAACAAAGCGTTGAGATGCATGAAAAAATCCTCGCAATTGAGGAAGAAATCTGGCAAGCAATCGGTATTCCCTACCACGTTATTAACATCGCAGCGGGGGACTTAGGTGCACCAGCCAGCAAAAAATACGATATAGAATATTGGTCTCCAGTTGATAATACCTATCGTGAGCTGACAAGTACATCGAACTGTACCGATTTTCAGGCACGTAACCTGAATATACGCGTTCGACGTGCATCGGGTGAAGTCGAACCAGTTCATACACTTAACGGAACAGCTGTCTCATTGGCACGATCACTCGTCGCGATTATTGAGCATTATCAAAATAATGACGGGACTTTACGAGTTCCTGATGTGCTCAAACAATACCTCGGTGGACGAGAGTCTTTGTAGTATAAGTGCTATAATAGAACTACCAACCAAGTAACTAGGAGGGTAGCATGATTACATCAATTGAAATCACAGGATTAAACAATTACGCCTTGGATGATACGACGAAAAAGTACATTACCAAGAAAATTGGAAGACTGGATCGCTACCTCCCCAGACACGCTAGGTCTAGTGTGTCTGCTGAAGTCAGACTCAAGGAAGTTAACCGAGATCACGGCAATAAATACGAAGCCGAGGTCATGTTGAACGTACCTGACAAAATCATTACGGCCAAGGACTCAACGCTCAACATACTTGCAGCGATTGATATTGTTGAAGCGAAAATTGTAGCGCAGCTTCGCAAGTACAAGCAAACAACGATTGGACACGTCGGACGACGCGGTGTGATGAGTCGTTTTAAACGGGGCTATGCTCGCGAATTATAGACGTTCTTTGTCCTTGTCCAAAGTGGCTTCTCGCCGTATAATATAAGGAGTATTTTTACAGAAGCAACTGAAACGCGAGGGTTTTTAATATGGTAAGTCGACAGGGTGTGTTAACCAAAATTTTTGGTGACCCACAAACCAAGATCTTAAAGGGTCTTCAAAAACGAGTTGGAGCGATTAATGCACTAACAGACAAATATGCAGCATTTTCTAAAGCGGACCTCAAGAAACAAACGGAAGTTCTCAAAAAACAATTACAAAAAAAAGGAACAACTCTCGATTCAATATTGCCTGACGCGTTCGCATTAGTGCGCGAAGCAAGCGACCGAGTACTTGGCATGCGTCATTTTGACGTTCAGCTGATCGGCGGTATGGCGCTTCATGATGGTAACGTCGCCGAAATGAAAACTGGTGAAGGTAAGACGCTTGTTGCAACACTGCCTGTGTACCTGAATGCGCTCGAAGAAAAGGGTGTCCATGTCGTTACGGTTAACGACTATCTTGCACAACGCGATGCCAGTTGGATGGGTGAATTGTATCACTTCCTGGGACTATCGACTGGGGTGATTATTAACGAAGCGTCGTTCTTGTATGATCCAACCTTTGATAATGAAGCGCATGATGATCCGCGTATGAAACGTCTGCGACCAGCAACCCGTAAGGAAGCCTATGCGGCTGACATTACCTATGGTACAAATAACGAATTTGGTTTTGACTATCTGCGCGACAACATGGTGAATGAAGTTGATTTGCTTCGTCAGCGTGAACTCAACTTTGCGATTGTGGACGAGGTGGACAGTATCTTGATTGATGAGGCTCGGACCCCTCTTATTATTAGTGCGCCTGCTGCAGAAAATCCTGATAGCTATTATCAGTTCGCCAAAATTGCCGCCAAACTTACTGAAGGTGATTATGTACTTGATGAAAAACGTCGAAGTGTTGCACTCACCGATGAGGGTGTTGAGAAAATTCAAAAAATGCTTGGCGTAAAAAACCTCTACAGTCCTGAATACGTTCGCTCGGTCTATCATATCGATCAATCGTTACGAGCCCAGACGCTCTTCAAGCGAGATAAAGACTACGTCGTAACGAACGATGGTGAAGTTGTGATTGTAGATGAGTTTACCGGACGACTTATGCAAGGACGTCGCTATAACGAGGGCCTCCACCAGGCAATCGAAGCAAAAGAGGGCGTACCAGTTTTGCAGGAAAGTATGACACTTGCAACCATTTCATTTCAGAATTATTTCCGCATCTATAAGAAACTTTCTGGTATGACTGGTACCGCATTTACTGAGGCCGAAGAGTTCCAGCAGATCTACAGTCTCGATGTCATCCAGATTCCATCTAATCGGCCGATTGCTCGTATCGACAAACAGGACCTGATCTTTAAGACTGAAAAAGGCAAACTCAAAGCGGTCGCAAAGGCGATTAAAGAATATCACGAAATTGGTCGTCCAGTTCTGGTAGGTTCAGCATCTATTGCCAAGAATGAATTAATCGCTCAGTGGCTTGATAAAGAAAAAGTACCATACGAACTTTTGAATGCTAAAAATAACGAACGAGAAGCTGCCATTATTGAAAAAGCAGGTGAGAAGGGCGCCATTACACTCGCAACGAATATTGCTGGACGTGGAACAGACATTAAGTTAGGTGATGGCGTTGTAGAGCTCGGTGGACTTGTCGTGATTGGATCAGAACGACATGAATCAAGGCGCATCGATAATCAGCTACGTGGGCGTGGTGGACGACAAGGTGATCCTGGCGAGACACAATTCTATGTTTCGACCGAAGATGACTTGATGCGTATCTTCCAGGGTGAACGCATCAAGGCGTTGATGGATCGTTTAGGTGTTGATGATGATACGTCGATTCAAAATAAGGCTGTTTCAAAGACGCTTGAAGCTGCTCAGAAGCGAGTCGAAGGCTACAACTTTGATACACGTAAAAATGTTGTTCAGTATGATAATGTGATTAATCGCCATCGTCGTGTCGTTTATACGATTCGTCGCAAGATCCTCGAAGGCACTGACATTAAGCCTGAAATTGAGCGACTAATTCAAGCAAAAGTACAAGAATTAACCCTTCTACCAGCAAAAAATAACAAACGATTTAATGAAGAATTCGAAGTTATCTTCCCGCTCAACGACAAAAAACTTAAGGCAATTGGCGAAGAGAAAAATGACAAGAAACGACTTGAACTTGCCAAGAAGGAAGTCGACAAACTCTACAAAGTTAAGGAAGAAGAACTCGATACTGAAACGATTCGTAAAGTCGAGCGTGAAGTATACTTGCAGGTTCTGGACACATTGTGGATGCAGCACCTCGAGAATATGCAGCATTTACGTGAGGGTATTCACTGGCGCAGTGTTGGTCAGCGTGATCCATTGGTTGAATATCGTAGCGAGTCTGCAAAATTATTCGAAAGTCTTCAGGCTACACTTCGCGATGAAGTACTTCGTGCGGTCATGCACGTCCACAAAAACGATGTTGTGGCACGCATCGATGAAGATCATGAAACAGAACTAACACGACTCGCCGAAAACGCCGTTGAAAAAGGCGTGAACGAAGTTACAGGCGGAGAAAAGAGTCGCGACAAAGACTTTAAGGTCCAAAAAGCAACAGCAACGGCAGAAGCTCATCATAAAAAGAACGTTGTTCGCAAGAAGAAGAAATCAGAACGTCAAAATCGTAAAAAAAACCGTCATTAGGCCGCCAGGAAAGAGATACTATGCAACATACCGTTGAAGAAATACGTTTAAAAAATGGCGCACGAGGCCTCTTGATTGATGTACCAGGCGCTACTGTTATGAGTATGCAGTTTCAGTTTCGTGCAGGTAATCGTTATGCAAAATCAAAGGATATTGAACAAGTTGCACACATCATGGAGCATATGGCATTTGGTGCTAACGCACGTTACAAATCAGAACACGAGTTCGCCGCCGATTTTTCGAAAAATGGCGCGCTTAGTAACGCTTATACGACTGACCTTTCAATGGTGTACGAAGCGGATTGCGCTGATTTTGAATGGGATAGAATTCTGGATCTTCAAAAATTATCTATTTGTCAGCCAAAGTTCAACGACATTGAGTTGCAGGCTGAAAAGGGAAATGTTCGCGGGGAGCTCACAAACTATCTGAACGACCACCACCGTATTCTGTGGCCACGTGTTCAACAGCTCTTAGGTGAGGATGTACTGACCTATCGTCAATCGCTGCCAACAATTGGTACGGTAACACTTGCGGATGTTCGCGAACATCACCGCCGAACGCACACAACGCGTAATATGCGTTTTGTCATTGCAGGCAAGCTTGATGGACGCAAGGCAGAGATTAAGCGTCAACTTGAAGATATCGATTTACCTGAAGGCGAACGATTTGAAATCCCACGAGACGAACTAATCAGTAGCGGGCCAAACATTATTCGTCGTAAAGACGCCTCAAATCTAACGTTTAACTGGTCGATGGCAATTTCGCGTGAGCTTAACGACGAGGAACTCGACGCGATGCACTATTTGAACCACATTTTAACGGGGACAATGTATTCACGCATTTTTGGTGCTGCCAGGCAGAAAGGCCTAGCGTATAACATCAATGCACATGCTGGTGCTGGCTACTATGACAGTAGTTGGGATATTTATGGACAAGTTAACCATGAAACAGCCGCAGAACTATTTGATATCATTACGCGTGAAATTGGTTGTGTGCTCGACGGCAAAATTACTGATAGCGAAATTGAGGCTGCAAAATCATTTGCACTCGGCCGTTATCAAATGGGCGCACAAACAGTCTCGCAGATCAGTGGTTTTTATACAGGACGCTATTTTGCTGATGACTTCATCAAAGATTACGAGGCAGTTCCTCAAATGATCGAAAATGTAACACTTGATCGGATGGTTACGACAGCGAGAGGATTTATAAATGAAAATATTTGGGTTCTTGCGGCGGTCAGTAGTGGCGAGAAGCAAGAAATTGTTGATCTTGGCGATAAACTAGCGACATTATTCGAACCCAGGTAGAATAGACGCATGAAGATTGCAATAGCAGGGTACGGACTCGAAGGCGAAGAAAATTATAAATACTGGGCTGCTCAAAACGAGCATGATATTACGATTGTTGACGAAAGTTTAACTCCATCGCATGCCTTACCGGAGGGTGTCCCGACGATTTTGGGCCCTGGTTCGTTCGAAAAACTACAGGGCTTTGATTTGGTGATTCGCACTGCCGGACTTGCCCCATACAAGATTAAAACAGATGGTAAAATTTGGTCTGCAACTAATGAGTTTTTTGAAAAATGCCCAGCGAAAATCATTGGTGTTACAGGTACTAAAGGCAAAGGTACGACTGCAAGTATGATTGCAGCAATTTTTGAAGCAGCTGGTCGGAAAGTACATTTGGTTGGAAACATTGGTGTTTCGGCAATTGAGGCACTAGCTGAAATTGGCTCTGAAGATATCGTTGTTTACGAGTTATCAAGTTTTCAGCTTTGGGACTTGGAACGTTCACCTCACGCGGCAGTAGTACTATTTATTGAGCCTGAACATCTCAACGTCCACACCAGTATGGAAGACTACGTAAACGCAAAAGGTCACATACGTATGCATCAAACTGCAGACGATATTTTCGTTTATCACCCGACAAATCGCTACGCACATCAAATTGCCGAGCTTACGACTGCTGGTAAAACGATTCGCTATGGTATTTCGGATGACGGGGGGGTGTATGAACGAGATGGTCTGTTCCTTCAGGATGCAGCTATTATTTGTCCTACAAATGCCCTGCAGGTTATAGGCGCGCATAATATTGATAATGCCTGCGCTGCAATAACATTGGTTCGTGCGTATGACAAAACGGTAACAGTTGACCAAATAGAAAAGGGCTTGCGAGCTTTTACCGGTCTACCTCATCGCTTAAAGTTTGTTCGTGAAGTAGCTGGGGTACGTTATTACGATGATAGTATTGCAACGACACCTGGTTCAGCAATTGCAGCCCTTAGGTCATTCGATCAACCAAAAGTAATTATCCTAGGTGGATCATCGAAGGGCTCAGACTTTTCTACGCTCGCACAAGAGTTACTACAGCACGATGTTAAAAAAGCAATCTTGATTGGCGATGAGGCGCCTACAATCGCTAATGCGCTCGATACAGTTGGGTTTAAAAACTACGAAATACTCGATAAGCCAGACATGACGAAAATTGTAACTCGTGCACACGAGCTTGCGACGCCTGGTAGTGTCGTGCTACTTAGTCCATCAAGTGCCAGTTTTGGTCTTTTTAAGGACTACGCCGATCGCGGTAATCAGTTTATTGCTGTTGTCGAAAAGCTTTAACTAAGTAAACTTTTAATTCTGTTCGCGATTGCATCCGTTGGTTCAAGAACAGTAACGGTATCACCAGCCGCATCAAGAATTCGTTCCTTGATCATATGATAGTGAGTGCAGCCAAGGACGATAACGTCAACTTTTTGTTGTAACAAGTTGACGACTGTTGCTTCGACGTGAATTTGAGACGAATGACCATCCTCAATCAGTTTCGCCCAGTCGCTACAATCTGGCTCAATAACGGTACTATCTTTGGCCCAGGTTCGTTTTAGCTCGTTATATCGATCGCTTTGAAGTGTTCGAGGTGTGGCAAGGACTGCGATAATACCTGATTTTGTGGCACTGGCCGCGGGTTTTACCATTGGTTCAATTCCAATGAAATTAACGGATGGGTATGTTGCACGCAAGGCTGCTATTGCAACAGTCGTTGCAGTGTTACAGGCAATCACTATTGCATCACATTTGGCTGCTAGGAGTGGTTGAATTGCTGCTTTGGTAAGCTCAATGATATCGTCTGGCGTACGATCTCCATACGGAACATGAACATGGTCATCAACAGACATAATGTCCGCGTTTGGTAGTAGCTGCTGAAGCTTGAGAGCAACTGCTTTACCGCCGACTCCCGAATCAAATACTCCAATACGCATAGTAGACTTATTTTAACACTACTTGCCGGTTAGAATACCTTTTGTAAGCCCCTACTGATACAATATAAGGAGTTATGCAACCATTATTAAAGCGAATTACTCATTTGTCCACGCAGATTGATGCGGCTTTTGGGCGGTTAAAAATTATAGACAAACAGCATACAATCGAGCAACTCGAGGGTGAACTCGCAACGTCAGAAATCTGGAACAATCCGACGAACGCACAGGATAAAAGCAAGCAGCTGGCAGCGCTGACAAACATGGTTGAACCATGGGTTACACTTCAAGCGCAAGTTACGGACATCGCGGAATTAATTGAAATGAATGACGACAGTTTGCTCGGCGAATTTGACGGACAAGTAACAGCCCTGGAAAAAGAATTTGACGTCAGGCGCAAAGAGCTATTACTAAATGGTGAGTTCGACGACCATAATGCAATTCTTAGACTCAGTGCGGGAGTCGGTGGGACGGACGCACAAGATTGGACCGAAATGTTAGAGCGCATGTATCTACGATATGCTGAAAAAAACGGCATGACGACATCTATCGTTGAGCGTTCTAGCGGTGAGGAAGCCGGTATTAAATCCAGCGTGATCGAAGTCAGTGGACCTTTTGCCTATGGTAAATTAAAAAGTGAACATGGCGTACATCGCCTAGTGCGACTAAGTCCGTTTAACAGTGATAATTTGCGCCAAACTAGCTTTGCACTGGTGGAGGTCCTGCCTCAAATTGATACACCTGATGAAGTCGTGATTGACGACAAGGATCTCAAAATCGACGTGTACCGTTCAGGCGGACATGGTGGTCAGTCAGTAAATACAACTGATAGTGCCGTTCGCATTACACACATCCCAACAGGTATTGTTGTGGCGATTCAAAATGAACGAAGCCAGCTACAAAATCGTGAAACGGCCATGAAGATTCTACGTGGCAAACTTGCTCAATTAAAACTAGAACAACACGCAGCAGATATTGCCGATCTACAGGCAGGGGAGTCGGCCAATTGGGGATCCCAAATTCGTAATTACGTCTTGCACCCATACACAATGGTCAAGGATACTCGCACCAAGTATGAAGACCGCGACGCATCATCCGTTCTTGACGGTAAACTCGATGGTTTTATCGAATCTTACCTTGAACACACCCAAGTCTCATAACTGAGAATTAGCTGAGCAGAGGTCCGTCTTCTGTAGATAATAAAATTGACAAAAATACTTAAAAGTAGTAGGATAAATATCTGACGACAGAGGTGGGCAACTTCTTCACGTTCTTTAATATATATCTATAGACACGAGATTCATTTGAGTCTCGATAAGGAATACTACACGCCGGGAGGCACACATGTTCGAAACATTCACCACTCAATCTCATGCTGTCGTTGACTCGGCGCGTGCAATTGCTGTGGAGATGAACCACGGCTACATCGGAACGGAGCACATCCTCCACGGGCTGAGTTCTGCTGGTGTCGCTGGAGGAAGTGTCATCAACAACGCGCTGCTCGTCGCCAGCGGTCTCTCGAAGACCGCAATACGTGACGGCATCGCCACGATCAACGGAGGTGTCCACAACACTGTCCGCACGCGACGAATCGCTTTTTCCCCTGGTGGTAAAACGCTGTGGGACATGGCGGTCGCCGAAGCGGTGCGCCGCCGCGATCCGTCTACTCGACCTGAGCACATCTTGTATGTGCTCGTGCGAGAAGCGAACCGCAGTTCCAAGCAGCGGGCGGGAAAAGTCATCCGCACTGTCGCACCTAACCTCAACCTCGTTCAGGTGCTGACGGCGATCGATGATCTTCTGCTCAACGATGGACGTGCCGAGCGTGTCATCGAGCTGGATGTGAAGATCGCCAGGGACACCTTGGCGCTGAACATGGTCAAGACGGTGCGTCACATGCACCTCTACCTCCAGCACAACCCCTTGGCTAGGTAGTCGTTCCGTCGACCATGGACGCCCGCGCTTCGGTGCGGGCGTCCATGGTCATCAATACATACGTGATTTCGTGTCTCTAGATATATTTTGCCCCCGATGCTTATGCTATAATAGGCATTAAATGATACTGCTAGATAGGGTAACAAAAACATACGGTAAAGATTTGGAACCAGCGATTAATCGCATGAGCTTGTTTGTTGAGCCACGCGAATTTGTTATTCTGGTTGGCACAAGTGGAGCAGGTAAATCGACGCTATTAAAGCTCCTTACGCGTGAAGAAAAACCCAGCAGCGGTAAGATTGTCGTCGGTGGAATTGATTACGATACATTGAAAGATAATCAGATTCCAATGCTCCGTCGTAAGATTGGCGTTGTATTTCAGGATTTCAAGTTGTTGCCACAACGAACAGTTTTTGAAAATATCGCTTTTGCGCTCGAGATTGCCGGTATGACGGGTCGCGAAATTAAAAATACCGTACCAAAAGTAATCGAACTGGTTGGCCTCACTGGTAAGGAAAAACAATTTCCACACCAATTATCTGGTGGTGAACGTCAACGCGTGGCAATCGCGCGCGCTGTCGTACGTCAGCCAAAAATCTTGATCGCCGATGAGCCAACAGGCAATCTCGATCCAAAACACAGCTGGGATATTGTCAGGCTGCTTGAGAAAATTAATAAATACGGCACAACAGTACTACTAACGACACATAATGTTGAGATTGTTAACAAGCTCAAAAAGCGTGTTATTACGATTGATCATGGCAAGGTAACAAGTGACCAAGCGCTAGGCAGTTACCGACAAGGGGCAGCAGATGGCAAAGCGTAAATTAGATTCCAAGGCATTTGCCAAGCAAAAACAAAGTCGTCGCAAGTGGCTAACCTTTATTCGTATGTCTCGCTACGGTATTAATAATTTCTCTCGTAATGCATGGCTAACAATTGCTGCGACGGCCGTTATGACAATTACATTATTAATTATTTTTACCACCGTATCGGCCAGGTCTATCTTGGTGAGTACAATTGATCAAGTCCGCGACAACGTCAATATGTCGATATATCTAAAGACCGACACATCAAGTGCGGATGCAGCGACGCTAACTAAAGACTTAGAAAAATTGTCGTCCGTTCGTTCGGTTCAGTACATTACACCAGCTGCTGCACGTACGCAGTTTGCTCAGGAAAATAAGTATGATGTCGGACTCATTAACGCACTAACCGAAGCAACAAACGAATTCCCTGGAACTCTCAGTATTTCGGTCAAGGACATCAATGACACTTCTCAACTGCAGAATTTTGTTAATACGAATGAACTGCTCAAACAGGATATTTCTCCAACTCGTGCACCTTCATTTGCTGGTCCAAGCAAGGCCGCGATCGAATCAATCGGTGGAGCAGTTGGCTTTGCAGAGCAGATTGGTATTGTGGCAGGGCTGATCTTTGTCCTCATATCATCGCTCATCATATTTAACACTATTCGTATGGCAATTTTTAATCGCCGTGAAGAAATAGACATGATGAAGCTCATCGGTGCGGATAAATCGTTTATTCGCGGCCCATTTGTGGTAGAGGCGATTGTTTATGGCTTTATTGCGGCAGTCATTGCGACGGGTATAGGTCTTGGTATGCTGTATGCATTAGCACCGACACTTTCGAACTATGTTTCTATTCAGCCCACGATAGACTTTGTTACCTTTTACATACCATTTATACTACTCGGAATGATACTTATTGGTGCATTCATTGGTGTTGTATCATCGTTACTTGCAACCAGACGCTATCTCAAGGTTTAACAGATTGACAAACCGTTCATGCTTATGCTAAAGTAGGTGTATGAAACTGCGTACCATCCGCCACAGTCGTACCAGTCGAGTCGCCGCTCGATCTCTATTCGGCAAAATTATTCTAGTTATGACCGTTATCACTATGGCGTTCATTGCTCCGCTTGAGTCAGTTCAAAGGGTTGCAGCAGATCAATATGATGATCAGATTAACTCTTTACAGCAGCAGATTAGTCAGTATCAAGCGACGTCTGCGCAACTAGATAGTCAGGCCTCGACATTACAAACAGCTCTTGCTCAGCTTGCTAATCAGCAAGCGGCCTTGCAGACTCAAATCAACCTGAGTCAGGCACAATATGATCAACTAACGGTCAAGATTGCCAGCACGCAACAAAAAATTAAGGATACACAGGATGCACTTGGTCAAACTATTGCAGATATGTACGTCGATAATCAAATAACGCCGATTGAAATGCTTGCAAGTAGTAAAAATGTCGGTGATTATATCAATAAGCAGGCATATCGTAGTTCGGTCAGCGACCAGTTAAATACGACGATCAAGCAGATTCAGACTTTAAAAGCACAACTCGATCAACAACAGGCTGATCTGGCAAAAACACTGAACGATGAGCAGAGCGCTAAAGCAGAACTTATCTCGCAGCAAAACGAGCAGCAGAATTTGTTAAACCAAACACAAGGTCAGGAATCGGCTTACCAGCAACTTATTAGTTCTAACGTCGCACAAATATCGGCTGCCAAGGCTGCCCAGGCAGCGATTCGCGCCCGTGCTAACTCAACAGGCGGCTACACCCTCGTTGACGGTGGTTCGTTACCCGACTACCCATGGAATAGTTCTAATTGTCCAATGCAGGGATATATGTCGACAGAGGGATCTGATGGTAACGGTGGTGATGGTCATGGTTACGGTTGTCGTCAGTGTGTAAGCTATGTGGCATACCGCGTTGCGAAGGCTACAGGTGTTTATTACAATGACCTCGGCAACGGTGGGCAAGTTACACAGAACCTGATCGGTAAACACGGCTGGACAGATCTTGGGAGTACTCCACAGGCTGGCTCAGTGGGATCGCTATTTGGTAACCCAGGACACACCGCATATGTTGAAGCAGTCGACGGCAACAAAATTCTCGTTACCCAATACAATTACGACTACGGTACAGGTTACGGTATGTATAGTGAAATGTGGCTTTCGGCAAACTTCTTTAATCAATACGTTAAACCTTAGAAAAATTCTTACCAAAAAAGCATAACTTCTATAGCGCGCTCGTCTCAGAGTGCGCTATACTTATATAGAATAAATTCTGATTGATAGGGGAGTTATGGCTAAATTACTACGCAGGGGCGCTCGCCTACATGCTCATGAAACCAAGGCTAAAAAAGTTGTTTCGGCTAACGTACTATTTCTGATAATCGCGGCGACTGCGGTCGTTGGATTCTTTGTTGGTACGCAGAGTAACCAAATCCTAGCCTTTATTGGCCCTGTCTTTGGTATCAAGACCTACGCTGGTAATGTCGACCTCAGCTCACTACAGGCAACGTATAAAGCTCTAAAAGCTAACTACGACGGTACATTAGATGATAAAACACTGATTGATGGTGCTAACAAAGGCATGGTCAGTGCGGCAGGCGATACATACACATTGTTCATGAATGCCAAGGATGCAGCGAGCTTTGCCGATGATCTATCAGGCAATATTGGTGGTGGGATTGGTGCAGAGATCAGCATCCGATCAGATAAAGTTACGATTGTGGGAGTACTGAAAGATGATCCAGCTGCCAAGGCAGGACTTCAAGCAGGTGATACGGTGCTGACAATTAACGACGTATCAACAACAGGATTGACGGTTGATCAGGCCGTATCAAAAATTCGCGGTGATGTGGGGACGACGGTTAAATTATCAATTGACCGTGCAGGGCAGACCATGGACTTTGTCGTTACGCGTGCAACTATTACTAGCCCAAGTGTTACAAGTACGGTCAGTAGCGGCGGGCTCGGTATACTGACAATCAGCCGATTTGATAGCGAGACGTCAAGTCTTGCGCGAGCTGCAGCCCAGGATTTTAAAACTCGAGGTGTTAAATCAGTTATCCTTGATCTTCGCGACAATGGAGGCGGCTATGTTGATGCGGCTCAGGACGTGCTTGGTCTATGGCTTGATAATAAAGTTGTTGTTACCGAACGCACCAATGGGAAAGTTGTTTCATCACTGAGGTCTGGCAGTAATCCACTGCTAGCTGGTCTACCAACAGTGGTACTGGTGAACGGAAATAGTGCAAGTGCCAGCGAGATCGTCGCAGGTGCTATGCAGGACTATAAAGTCGCCATGCTTGTCGGTGAAAAGACATTCGGCAAGGGAAGTGTCCAAAAACTGATTGATCTACCCGATGGCGCAGAGCTCAAGGTAACTGTTGCGCGTTGGTATACACCAAATGGCAAGAACATCACCGCTCAAGGTATCACACCTGATATTACGGTATCGCTATCGGCCGCTGACTCCAATGCAGGCAAGGATCCACAACTTGATGCCGCTCAAAAAGAGCTCGGTTTATAATGTTTGTGCTTAGCATGACAAATGTAGTAAAATAGGGAACATAATGGATACCAAGAAAAAGCTTCTTTTGGTCGAAGATGATGTTGCACTGTCGTCTGTCTACAAATCACGTATGGAACTCGAGGGCTTTGAGGTGCAAGAAGTTAATAACGGCGAGGATGCACTGGCTGCGGCGACTGCGTTCAAGCCAGATCTTATTTTGCTAGACGCGATGATGCCAAAGATCAGTGGCTTTGATGTACTTGATATCCTTCGTAACACTCCTGAAACATCAAACATTCGTATCATTATGCTGACGGCTTTATCGCAGCCTAAGGATAAGGAGCGAGCCGAATCTCTCGGTGTTGACGATTACCTAGTAAAATCACAAGTTGTTATTGGCGACGTTGTTGAACGTGTTAAGTTCCACCTTGGTATGCTTGATCAAAAACCTGCCTAGAGCGAATTTTGCACGATAACTAGCAGACTCCTTATACACAGGGGTTGCTTTTTTGTAAAGCTTATGCTATAGTTGAATAAAAGCAAGGAAAAACAAAAAAATGCCAACCATAGAATCAGAACGACCACCGATCAATCAACAGGCTATCCACGTCGATGCAGATGATTTTAAAGATCGAATTGATAGTATGGGCGATAAGGCATTTAACCAACGATTTACTGTGCACACAAAGGGGTTAAGTCAGTCTGGTGATATTCAAGCTGCTCCTAGCTCCGAAACAAATGAAGCTATTACCGGCCGAGAGGAGGAAGTTCGTGCCCCAATCGATGTTTCAGTCGATCTGCAAACTGTGTTTACGTTTGGTGGTGTTGATAATCCTGCACGCCAGCAATGGCTTAATGATAATGGGATAAAACAGGGTGAAGACGTCGTTGTTCGTATCGAAGACCAGAGCGGCAAACTAGTAGAGCGTACAGTTTCGACAGATCCTAATACATTCTTTATCCCCGTTGATAAACTTGTTCAAATTGAAACAGATGAGTTTGAGCATGCCGAAATCATTCCAAAGAAATATGCATTGAATCAGTCCGTGATTGTGGAGCGTAACGTTTACGATGCTGATAACAAAAAAACAGGCGAGAAAACCGGAGATTTTGAAGGTTGGACAGTAATCGGTTACGGAGTCAAAAACGGAGAATCATCCACAAAAGTTGGAAAACTCGATGGTGATCAATATCTAGATAAAGAGTATACAAATGCAGAACTAGAAGCTATACAGACTAAATATAGTCCTGAGTCTCGTCGCTCTCCCATAAGTGCTCCAGAGGCACATAAAATGGGGCGTCAAGAACTTGAAGCAGCAGGAGTGATTGAGCCTGAGCCGGCTGAGATTTCTGTGCCTGAAGTTGTTGCCGAAGACAAACCCGAAACAAAACAAGAAAAGTCAGCCAAGGATGAAATTAAAGAGTTACCTATAGATGCACAGAGAGCTATTCAGGAGTATGTCTCACTTATGTACAACGCTGATTTTTTTGATAAGGCTAACGGTCCTGGTGAGGACTCCAGGAAAGACCGACAGAGCGCAGATCAACGTATAAGTGGCTTACCAACTGCTATGAAGGATCTAGCCCCACGTCTTTATAAAGAGGAGCATCCAGAATTTAACTCAACCAACTAATAAAATCGCCTCAGCTGAGGCGATTTTACTGTTATTGAACAACAACTTGTGTACGAGGGGCAGTTTTACCAGTGAAACGGCTTTTACGAATCTTGTTGAAAGATACCGTACCATCGATTGCGGCGTGAATAGTGAAATCCTTGCTAATGAAGGTACCAGGACCTGAGAGCTTGGTTGAGCCTGTCTGACGTACCAATACTTCACCGGTGCGAACTACTTGGCCACCAAAACGCTTAACACCGAGTCGTTGACCGGCGTTATTGTGGATGTTTTTGGATGAACCACCTGCTTTGACGTGTGACATGGTAACTCCTTAAATTTTATGAATCAATCTGTTCTATACTACGCGAAATAAGGCTGTACGTCAAGAGGTAAGGCGATATTATTCACTTACTTTTGCGGGCGGAGTATTGGATACTGGCTGAGAGCTCGCATTTGTTTGACATTGTAGATCTCTTCTTGAAGGCCGAGTGCTTGTTGTATAGCAACTTTGGCTGCAGTGAACGTTTGCCTGTACTCTTTTTTCGACATTTCGGGTTCAGCATGCACAGCGTTCGGTACCTGATATGTTAAATAAGGAAGATGAGCTGCCTGTGCGTCATGAGTGATATCTTTCGCTGATTGCTTGTCGTTGACGACATTGTCATATCCGCCTTTGCCAGTACCAACATACACATCTAGAGGTGTTAATGAATCAGATGTGTTGTCGGCGATCGACTGGAAGCGTGTTTTAAAATTTGCCTGATCAATCAGAAGTGCTTGATCAAAGATGGTCCATGTACCTGTTGCTTTTTGGCGCTGGACATCAGCAACGGCATTTTTAATGAGGCTATCTCCATGACGTATTGCTCTTATAAGATCGCCACCCTCATACTGTTGAATTAAGAAATATAGCTCACCTCCAAGACGGATTGGAGTCGAGTATGCGGCACCAGGAATAGGACTGACTGCTTTTACGAAATCAACTTCGTTTTGTGTTTTATTGCGGAGTGCGTCAAAGTCGGATGGACACGAAATATAGATAAATGCTTTGACGAGAGTACTTGTTTCCGGGTCTTTGGTAAGATTTTCACCTGTCATTGTGCCGGGGACGCAACCCATGCTGTAGGTTACGATAACGACATTTTTTATATCGTGTTTATCTGAGTATTCTCTAATTTGATCCGCTATTCCATTAACATTATCAATGCCTATTTGATTGCTTTTGCCTGGATATGTGTCTGCACCAAGGTGAGCGTTGGCGTATACGACATCGACAAGTTGGCCATCAATACCTTGCTGAACGGCAGGACCAATTGTTTGTATAATTGGCGCAGCATCATACGAGTTAAATCCGTTGAAAAAGAACAATGCGGTGTCGTTATTTGCTGAGTCAAGCGGGGGCGCCATATAGTTAATACCGACGTCTGCATGTGCGGCAAATTCATAGTTTTGATAAACGTCTACCGCATTTGCTCCGGCTATTGGTGTCATAATTGCAGCCGTTATCGCAAGTGCTTTTCTGACTTTTTGCCAACGGGTAAGATTTTTCTTGTGCTCAACCTTGTCTTCATGTTTTAAAATCTTCTCAAATCGACGGCCTTCCTGGGGATCAAGAAAAGTATTACGAGGGCTAAAATCAACAAAGCTCTCTAATGTAGGCTCCTTGTGCATATTGCTATTGTACTCTTTTATGGTTTTATTGTCTTACGAGGACAAGAAGCTCACGGGCGACAATTTGGTCTTCACGGTAGTATAGAAGGTCATTTTGGGATACATTGTGGAACTCGTGAGGCTTATAACCAAGCTGAGTAATAGTGGTGATAAATGGCAGGTGAGTGAATGATCCATCAACTGATCGCCAGGCTGGAACAGCAATACAAACAGGGGTGCCAGAAGTGATTTGCGAGCTAAGATTTTTCAAAAATTCTGTAATAATGTGGTTACAATTCTTGCGTACTTCCTCAAGTTTTGGCATTGAGGGTGGAGCACTGAAGGGCTGACCCAGATATGTCTCGGCAACAACCGCATCGATTGGGGATTGCCATTTTGTTGTCATGGCGTCGCCGCTGTGAAGATCGCTACGGACGTCGACGCGGTGTGTTCGAGATAACCACTCAAGGTTATCACGACTAAAACTGATCATTTTATCAACAAGGTCAGTGCCATAAACGCGGTATCCCATTAGTGATGCTTCCTGCAAAATGACGCCAGTACCACAAAAAGGGTCTAAGATTCGCGCACCAGCATCCGGGTGAGCCAGATTGATCATAATCTGGGCGAGTTTAGGTGGCAACATACCGACAAAGGCATCACGTTTCGGACGTTCTTGGTCGCGCTTGGCGTAGGCGCTGATATTTTGGCCGCCGGTACTCTCTGCGACCACAATTCGGCCGTTTCTTGCAAGTATGATTAGTAGTTCAACCTTGTTAGCGGATAGTCCAAGCTTGTTGTGATGACTGGTAGCAGTTGATAGAGCAGGTTCGCTGTTCGGAACGACGCGTAGGCTGACGCCTGTTTTCTTTAACTTCTGCTTAAGGGTAATGCCAATCTTTTGAACCTCGCGTGAGCTAACATCAAAACCATAGCTACTCACGCCAAGGGTAATTTTGCCTTCATATGAGGCCCATTGATCTGCGTAGTATTGAATAACTTTTTGATTCACCTTAGACCAATCTCCTGAAGGGAGGTCAATGACTACTTTGCCTGCCTTGAGTGTCCCGCCAAGGTTTCGGATATCAAGCAGGGGAGTGTCAATCGTGGCCGCGAGAGAAGATAGGGGAGTAACATTACCACCGCCAAACACTCTTTCAAGCTCGGCAATACCGAGAGCAGGTTGACGGCCAAGAATAGAGACGTACATAAGTGTATTATACCTGACTTCTAGATGAAACGGGTCCTGTCGTCCGGTTTGCCCCTAGATTTTTTTCTGGTTGATTACAATCATAAAACAAATCTGGGTGCTGCCCCACCGAACGCCACCCGCAGGTGTTATAATGACAAATAGTATGTCATTTCGTTCATGGGTTACCATCATCACACTAATCTTGCTGGCGCTTGTCGTGTACTTTGGTCGCCACGAGATCGTACGTGCGTTTCACCTACTGGGCCATGTTAATCCGTGGATTTTGGCTTTGATTATCCCTGTTCAGCTACTAAGCTACTATGCAACCGGAGGGATGATCTTTTCTTATCTTCGATCCAAGGGGAACTTGAAGGGGACATCACACTGGGCTATTACGCGTATGGCGTTGGAGCTTAATTTTGTTAACCACATTATTCCGAGCGGTGGGGCAGCTGGCTTTTCGTATCTAGGATGGGTGCTCAGCCGTTTTGGTGTGAGCGCTGGTAGAGCGACGATGGCACAAATCGTGCGCTTTACGATTGGGTTTGGTAGTTTTATTGTCTTGTTACTGGTGGCTGTCGCCTCGCTCGCATATGATCATCATGTCAGTCGTGCGGTGATAATTATTACAAGTTCACTGACGGCTGCAGCACTGCTGTTATTTGCTCTTAGTATTTATATTATAGGTAATCATAGACGTCTCGATAAGTTTTCGACTTGGCTAACGCGCAGCGTGAATAAGGTCATATCATTTTTTACTCGCGGACGCAAAAAAGATACCCTTAAGAAAGCAACAATTGAACCATTCTTTGTTCAACTACATGACGACTTTAATCAGATTCGTGCTGACAAGCGTATTCTCATTAAGCCATTTATATGGGGCCTCGTTATGAATATATGCGACGTTGCGCTGCTTTCTGTAGCCTTTATGTCGCTGGGCTTCTGGGTAAACCCTGCGACATTATTTGTTGCGTTTGGCGTATCCGGTGCCGCCAGTATTTTCTCGGTTACACCAGGCGGAGCAGGGTTATATGAAGCTATTATGATTGCATTTTTGGCGTCAGCTGGCGTACATCCAGCAGAGGCAATCGCAGGGACACTTCTCGCGAGAGTTTGTCTGCTGCTCGGCACTATTGTGTTTGGCTATATTTTCTATCAAATGACGATTGTGAAGTATGGAAAACGTCCGACTAACAGTTAGCGATTTCATCGCTGTTACCAACCAAACACTGGAATACGCATATCCAAGTGTTGAAGTTGAAGGTGAGGTATCATCATTCAAAGTAAACCAAGGTAAGTTCGTGTTCTTTGATATCAAGGATTCTGGTGGTAGTGTCGGCTGTTTTATGACCGTATGGCAGTTACGCGTGCCTATCGAAGATGGTATGAAGGTCATCGTAACTGCGACGCCAAAACTGACTCAATGGGGTAAATTCAGTCTAACTGTTAAGGTAGTGCGACCGAGCGGTGAGGGAGCGATCAAGAAAAGTTTTGAAATATTGAAAGCTAAACTTGATGCCGAAGGCCTATTTGACGAAGGACGTAAACGAACGCTGCCAGTAATTCCAACGCATATCGCGGTGATTAGTAGCACGCAGGCAGCTGGATATGCTGACTTTATAAAGATACTTGATGATCGTTGGGGTGGCCTGAAAGTCGATGTTGCGCATGTCCAAGTACAGGGTGTTGATGCGCCAGATCAGATGATTCGAGCGCTGAATTATTTGAATGGTAGCGAGGAGTTACCAGAAGTTATTGTAATTATTCGGGGTGGCGGTAGTGCCGATGATTTATCGGCCTTTAATGACGAACAATTAGTACGTGCAATTGCCGGTAGTCGTGTGCCGACGCTTGTAGGTGTCGGGCATGAAGTTGACGAAAGCCTGGCGGACCTAGCAGCCGACGTTCGGGCAAGTACGCCAAGCAATGCTGCGCAGATATTAGTGCCAGATCGAGCTGAAATTATTCGAGCAGTTCGCTATCAAGTACAGTCATTACTACCACGAGTCGAAAATGCGATTGACGAGCAATCACAGTTAGTGCGAACAAGCCTTGCGGACATGCTAGCGCGCGCTAACGAACACATAGACCACGAGCTCGAGAAATTATCGGGAATTCAGGCTCTTCTCGCGCAGTTAAATCCGGAAACTGTTCTCGCCAGAGGCTATGCCTTAGTTCGAGGTTTGGCTAAAGTTGGTCAGATAATTGAGGTTGAAACAAATCAGACTATAATGAAGGCAGAGGTACAAGATGTCAAAAGAAAATAAGACAATTCAAGATAAAATCACAGAACTTTCGCAATTGGTTGCGTGGTTTGATAGCGACGACTTCAAGCTCGAAACCGCGATTGATAAATTCAAAGAGGCTGAGACACTAGCAGAAACGATCGAAAAAGATTTGAAGGTACTTAAGAACGACATTCAAATCGTGAAACAAAAATTTGATAGCGAAGGCTAGGTAGGTACGTGGTCTGGATATGGATTGGGTGGGTGCTTGTGCTAACCTTTGGTATCGTCGTTTTTCGTGGCGCGCCCTACGTGCCAAGTCGTCGACGTTATATCAAACAGGCATTTACAGATCTGTACCCGCTGAATTCTAAAGACGTATTGGTCGATGTGGGGAGTGGTGATGGCATCGTGCTACGAATTGCATCAGAATATGGCACGAAAGCTATTGGACTCGAACTAAATCCAGTTCTTGTCCTGATTTCAAGGTTACTATCACGTCGAGATAAAAATGTTCAGGTTAAGTTAGTCGACTTTTGGCTAACACCACTCCCGGATAACACAACAGTAGTCTACGCCTTCATGGTAACGCGAGACATCAAGAAAATTACCAAGAAAATGCAAGCTGAGGCAAATAGGCTCGGTCGATCACTCGCGTTTATTACGTACGGCAATCGTCTGCCTGGCCGTGAATATAATAACGCGCTTGTCGGTTACGCGCTCTATACGTTCGTGCCTTTACAGATATCGTAACCATAAGTATAATGACGCTATATGAACCCGCAAGTTTCTCCTCAATTTTCACCGCCGATGGCACCGCAAGGCTCGGGTAGGCATATCAATAAAACGGCCATTATCGTTGGATTGTCGATTTTTGGTGCACTTGCCCTTGGTTTTGCGATCTGGAGCTTTGTAAATTATACCGAACAAAAGACAAACGTGGACGGTAAAATCGATGATGCTGTAGCGGTCGCTAAGAAGGCTCAGGCCGATAGTGATGAGGCCAAATTTGCTGCGCGAGACAAGGAACCAAATCGTGAATTTGTCGGTCCGGACGACTACGGACAATTACGCTTTAATTATCCAAAAACATGGAGTGTCTACATCAATAAAGACGCGAGCACGACGGGTGGAACGTACGAAGCATACTTGAACCCGGTTAGCGTGCCAGCGGTATCATCAACTCAACAATACGCGCTGCGGGTTACGATTGAGCAACAGGATTACAACACAGTTATTACCAGCTACAACACACTGGTCAAAACGGGGGCACTTCACTCAAGTGCTGTGGTTGCCGCTAACGGGGTGAATGGTACACGACTCGACGGTAACTTCACGAAGGATATTCGCGGCGCAGCAGTGATCTTTAAAATTAGAGATAAAACGGTAACACTTCGAACAGATGCAAATACTTTCCTGGGTGATTTCAACGCGCTGATTGCAACGATCAAATTCAACCAATAGTATCTACCAAGGACGGACCTTTGCAGATAATTTCTACAATGATTGTCAACCATGAGACGTGCTAAACTGTATATAGTATGGGTTCAACATGGGGGAAGCATGAACAGCTTGATGGGGGGGTTCTTGGCGATGGTTTACCGTCACTTATTGCTGCAGCGCATGAACTAAAATCGCCGCTAGCTCTTGTTCGTCAGCTTTCTTTAATGCTCGAAGCGGGGGATATATCTGACACAGAGAAACAGCGGATGCTACGTCAAATTAGTTTGACGAGTGAACGGGCATTACGCCTCACAAGCGATCTAACTCGGTCGGCCCGTTTGGATGATGCGCTATTTGAACTTGAGCCGATCAATCCTCAGGAGCTATGTAAAGATATTGTGCACGAACTCAGGCCACTATTTGCAGCACATGGCCGAGATGTCCAATTGGTACCACACAAACATCCGCTATTACTAGTTGCAAATCGTGATCTCCTAAGGCGGATTATTATGAATTTTAGTGATAACGCACTTCATTATGCGGACGCTCGAGGGATTGTTGAGATTCAAATTCACGCGCTTCAAGCCGGCAAAATTATTCGTCTGGGTGTCCGTGATTATGGCCCCGCAGTTTCGTCGGATATGTGGCGATCATTGAAAGAAAAACTGACTATGGCGCCTCAGTCTGTTCACGCCCGACCCGAGAGTAGCGGCTTGGGGCTTTATATTGCGAGTCAGTTCGCTGACGCCATGAACGGCGAAATTGGTGTAACAAGGCATCGCGACGGAGCGACATTTTACGTTGATTTGTCTGCTTCACTGCAGATGAGTCTATTATGAGCAAGCAAACTGTACTTATTGTTGAAGATGATCCATGGTTAGCTGAACAACAGGCACGTGTGCTCACTAAGTCAGGATATAAGACATCGATTTCACCGCATGCAGAGGCGGCGATTGATGCAGTCGATGATGTTCATCCGGATGTAATTATTCTCGATATGTTGCTCACGGGCAGTACTGCATTTGCTCTCATGCACGAATTACAATCTTATGGCGACACTGGCGCAATACCGATTATTTTATGTACGAACTTAGCAGGTGATATCAAGTTCGAGGATGTTAAACCATACGGAGTAAAGCGCATACTCGACAAGACTGCCATGCAACCAGATGATGTGGTTGCAGCCGTTCGGAGTGTCTTGTAATGAACTCAACACGAACACGTGCAATCGTGCTTCGTCGAACGAATTACGGTGAAGCAGATCGAATCGTACAACTTTTAACACCCACTGGTAAAAAAAGCGTTATAGCAAAAGGCGTCAGGCGAGAAAAATCACGCCTTGCGGGTGGAATCGAATTATTCGCGATTTGTGATGTCGTGATAGGCGAGGGTAAAGGCGATTTGGGGATTTTGACCTCTGCTAGACTCGTACAATTTTATAGTCATATTATGCAAGATTATGATCGTATGCAATTTGCCTACCAGGCGATTAAACTCATTACCAAGGCGAGTGAAATGGTAGACGAGCCAGAATGGTACGACATACTCGCTGAAGTACTGATGGCATTGGATGCTCATACAATTGCATTGGAGTTAGTTCAAACGTGGTTCTATCTGCATTATGCAGGACTGCTCGGTCATGAGTTAAATCTGGAGCGTGATCTGGCGGACAGTAAATTATCGGCAGAACAGACCTATCGATATGATGAAACTGAGCAAGGCTTTCGGCAAGTCGCAAGTGGTGAAATTGGATCAGAACACATCAAGTTACTGCGACTAATCGCGACTCGACCACTAAAGACGTTAGCGCAAATTGGCGGTGTTGAACCAATCCTCGGGGATTGCCTCATGGTGGCACGCCAGCACGCTGCTGTTTAAATCAATCAGGTTATGGCTTTCGTCTCTATTACTGGTATAATTAACCTTAATTATGAGCGACAAAAACATCAAGAACGAAAAGATGGAGGCGATTGTTAGCCTAGCGAAGCGTCGTGGATTTATTTACCAAGGTAGTGAAGTCTACGGTGGTTTAAGTGGTACCTGGGACTACGGTCCGCTGGGTGTAACGCTGAAACGAAACATTATGAACCTATGGTGGAAGATGTTCGTCGATGATCGTGAAGATATGTACGGCGTTGATGCGGCGATTTTGATGAATCAAAATGTCTGGAAGGCGAGTGGGCATGTTGATACGTTTACCGATCCACTGGTTGAAGACCTAGAAACGAAACAACGTTTTCGTGCAGACCATCTATTAAAGGATGCGGGCTATGATGTTGACGGGCTAAGCCTTGAAGCGATGACAAAATTAATACAGGACAATACTATCAAGAGCCCAAATGGAAACGAACTATCCGAGGTGCGTACATTCAACATGATGTTCAAGACAACGGTTGGTCCTGTCGATGACGAGTCAAGTATCAGCTACTTACGACCTGAAACGGCTCAAGGTATTTTTACGAACTATAAAAACATCCTCGACAGCTATTACCCTGATTTGCCATTTGGTCTGGCACAACAAGGCAAGGCATTTCGCAACGAAATTAGTCCACGAGATTTTATTTTTCGCTCGCGCGAGTTTGAACAAATGGAGATTGAATACTTTATTGATCCATCGACATGGGAAGCGGAATTTGAGAAATGGATTGGGCTGGTTCACGAATGGACGAATGCGCTTGGACTGCCTGTCGAAAGCGTTCACGAACTTGAAGTAGGTGAGGCTGATCGTGCGCATTACAGCAAACGTACGGTTGATTTTGAATTTGATTTTCCGATTGGTCGCGAAGAACTACTAGGCCTAGCGTACCGTACAGATTTTGATCTCATGAATATTCAAAATGCCGCCGGTAAGAACATGGAATACACTGTGAAGGGAACAAATACGAAGTTTGTGCCGCATGTTATTGAACCGTCATTTGGCGTGGAACGTGCGATTATGGCGGTGCTGTCAACAGCGTATACTGAGGATGAAGTAAACGGTGAAAAGCGTATTTATCTGAAACTACCGGAGCATCTCGCACCAATTAAATATGCGGTATCACCACTTCTCAAGAATAAAGAAGAGCTGGTCGTCAAGGCTCGTGAAGTGTACGACGCTCTCAAGAAAAAGCACGGAAATGTCGTGTGGGATGACAACGGTAATATCGGTAAACGATATCGTCGTCAGGATGAAATCGGTACGCCTTACTGCGTTGTGATTGATTTTGATAGCCTTGAAGACAATACGGTAACAGTACGTGAACGCGACAGTACTGAACAGCGACGCGTCAGCATCGAAGAGCTATGTCAGTAGAAATATTCCTGGGTCGCCATGGCCAAAGTAAAGATAATATTGCAGGTGTAATGGGCGGACATCGCGACGCCAAGCTAACCGATCTTGGCCGTCAACAAGCACACAATCTTGGACTTGGGATTATTGATACAGGTCTGACATTTGATGCTGTCTACTGCTCACCCCTTGTACGTGCGCATGAAACAGCGGATATAGTTGCAGAAGTTGCTGGCCTACCAAAGCCAATTGTCATCAATGATCTGATCGAGCGTAATGCTGGTGTTTTGGAGGGCATGAAATTTGACGACATACGACGTAATGTCAAAATGCACGTTATAATTGCTGAACATATTCATTATTTTCTTGATCCTGAAGGTGCTGAGACGTTTCCAGAACTCGTTGTTCGTGGACAGAAGGTACTTGACCAAGTTAACAAGCTGCATACAAGTGGCAGAGTACTACTTATTTGCCACGGTGATATCGGTAAAATGATCTACGCGGCATCGACTGGTCAAAATTGGGAAACGGTCTTGACTAGCTTCCACTTAGGTAATGCTGAGCTTATCGATCTGGGGAAGCATCACGATGCTCACGTGATAAAACTAGAGCAATTCAATCACTAAGGTTATAATCAGACTATGAATGATCGACCCCTACCTGAAAACGCTTACTTGATTCCCGACGACGCAAAGCTTGTTTTCAAAGGAATTCTCTTTGATACGTACCAATGGCAACAAGAAATGTTCGACGGATCTTTTCAGACGTTTGAAATGTTACGTCGCCCCGATACTGCACTTGTTATAGCAATTGATAATGGTCAAATTGTTTTACTCGACGAAGAGCAACCAGGTGGAATTGTCCAAAAAAATCGTTTGCCAGGTGGTCGTATCGAGTCAGGGGAGAATCCGCTTGAGGCAGCCAAACGAGAGATAGTTGAAGAGTTGGGTGAGAGGTACGAGAAATGGGCTCTTTTAGAAGTAAAACAACCTGCGATCAAAATTGAATGGTTTACCTATGTCTATGTTGCTATGAATAAAATCGCCGAACAACCAACCACACACGAAGTAGGTGAAAAAATAGAAATCAATCGAGTATCCTTTGACGAATTTAAAAAGTCGCAGGAATCTCAAGGACAAAAGGTGCAAATGCTAGAGGGTGTTAACTCAATTGATGAGTTACTGGCCAAAGTAGGACTCAAGTAGTGATTAATGAAAATTTTATCTATGTCGGGGCAGCGTTAAATCTGGTTGGTAGCATAAGCTATATTATTGAGACAATCAAAGGAAAAACGAAACCGAATAGGGTAACGTGGTTCCTGTGGGCGCTTGCACCCATGATTGCCTTTGGCGCAATGTTGGGAGAAGGTGTTTCTGTGTTGGGTGGGCTGATGACTTTCATGGTTGGTTTTGGCCCGTTGCTTGTTTTAGTTGCGTCGTTTGTTAATAAAAAATCAGTTTGGAAAATTACCACATTTGATATCATATGTGGGATTTTATCTCTGATTGGTGTCGGGCTATGGTTTATCACTCGGACAGGTACGATTGCGATTGCTTTTAGTATTCTAGCTGATGCACTTGCAGGACTTCCGACACTCGTTAAAGCTTTTAAAGAGCCTGAAACAGAGAGTTACCTGGTATTTCTACTGGGAGCAATTAGCGCGATAATTACGCTACTAGCCACAAAAATATGGGATTTTGCACACATTGGCTTTGCGTTGTATATCTTTATAATTTGTATGGCTATATTTATTTTAGTGAGATTTAAACTCGGAGTAAGTATTCAGCGGATATTGAGGGCAAAGTAGAGATGTCAAAAGAACAAATGAATAATACAAAGATCACTGCAGTTATTTTTGATTGCTTTGGTGTACTAGTTAGCGAAGGCTGGTTGCCGTTCAAACACAAATATTTCGATAGCGATCCTGAAAAGTTTGAAGAAGCGACTAATATGCAAAAACGAGCCGACGCAGGATTAACTGATCACGCAGGCTTCGTTAAGAGTGTTGCAGAACTTGCGGGTATTGACGAAGAAGAAGCGTACAACGAAATTGATAATACGGTAACAGATGCTGCTCTATTAGAATATATAGCGACGCTCAAAGCGGATTATAAAATTGGTTTTATTAGTAACGCTAGTCAAAGCTGGATGAGTGAATTCTTTACACCAGATCAAATTGCATTGTTTGATGCCGTTGATATATCAAGTGAAACTGGTCTATTAAAACCAGACCCACGTGCATTTGAACATATTGCTGCCGCACTCGATACACCAATCGATGAGTGTGTCATTGTTGATGATCAAGTCGGGTACTGCGAGGGTGCTAGGGCTGTTGGAATGCAGGCAATTACATATAGAGATTTTGAGACTCTTAAGAACGACCTAGAACTAATTCTTACACGATAACTTGTCCGATTAAATCTCTGAGGATATACTCTTACTTAAGAGGAGAGAGTAGTGACAGAACTGATTTTACCAACTGATCCAGTTGAAATTGCACGACCATTTGCAGTTGATGTTCACATTAGCTCACAGTTTGATGATCCAGAGTTTGAAGAAACAATACTAGATGGTATTCATTCGCTTCACTACGTCGCAGCCTTAAGTGGGTTTATTGATAAACCCTTTCACGTTGAATCGAGGTCTGCGTTGTTAGTTCCTTCAGTAGTTCAAGACTTTGATGTTGTTGATGCGCAACCGCTCGAAGAAATTACATTTGAGGGAAAATTTACACACTATAGATCTATTTATCGTCAGGTTGGCAAGCAAACTGCAAAAGCATTATATCTCGCGTTTAGTGACGCAGTAACAGTTCCATTTTCGAGTTTACTAGAGGGTCCACGAGATGTGCATGTACCAGTTTTTGATGTTGATGACATCAAACGAGTTACAGCGTAGTACGGATCATTATTGGTTCTGTTAGCTTACCAGACCATAGTGTATATTTTATTCAATACTCAGAATGAGGTATATAATGAAATTAATGAGTGAGTTAAGTGTTGAGAATTTAGTTCAGAAATACTTGTCAGACGAGATGATCATTCAGCTTGCAACCACTAGTAACAATCAGCCATGGCTATGTAACTTACACTTTATTGCTGACGAGCAAAGTAACGTGTATTGGATTAGCAAATCTAGTCGTAGACACAGCCAAGAAATTGTCGACAACCCGAATGTCGCAATTGCAATCGCAATACAGACCGAAAAACCTCTTGTTGGTCTTCAGGCAGAGGGAGTGGCCGAACAAATAGCTGAGCCTACAAAAGTACGAACAATCATGGACGCCTACATGGAGCGTCATGGTACAGATGCGTCATTTGTCGATAGTATTGTTGCTGGTACCAACGAACACAAATTATATGTATTTCATCCCAAGCGTTTTAGCTTATTTGATCAAGTTAATTTTCCAGATCAACCACAACAAATGTGGCTGGTTAATAATAAATAAGAGGAGGATAGGGTAATGAGCGCAGATATAAACTGGATAGCGATTATACTCGCAGCAATATCAACCATGATTGTCGGCAGTATTTGGTACGGCCCATTATTCGGTAAGTTGTGGGCTAAGCTTACTGGGGTTAAGCCGGACCCTGATTTTAGGGGAGGCAAAGCTGCTCTACAATACATCAAGGCATTTCTTGCATCACTCCTTACCTCAATAGTATTGGCATATGTGATCGCAATTGTACACAAAAATTCAACTGACAGTTATTTTGTTGATGCGATTTTTGTTGGTCTTTTACTCTGGGGTGGATTTACCGCAGCACGTATATTTATGCATGATATCTTTGAGGGTCGACCAACACAATTGACGGCTCTTAATATTGCACATGAGCTCATTACGATCGTTGTGATGTCTGGCATCATCGGACTTCTGCCTGTATAATTGGACTCATGAAAGCAGTTTGGAACGACGAAGTTATTGCTGAGGCGCCTGTCGCGGATCTTATTCGAATAGAAGGCAACTGGTACTTTCCACCTAAGGCGCTTGAATGGCAGTTTTTCGAAGAGAGTGATCACCACACGACGTGTCCGTGGAAGGGCGAGGCGAGCTATTACGATATTGTGGTTAATGGTCGCAAGAATGACTTCGGTGCGTGGTATTATCCTGAGCCAAAAGATGGTTCAATCGAACGAGTCAAAAAGGATTTCTCTAATTACGTTGCCTTTTGGAACGGTGTCGATGTTGTTGTTGATTAAGCAACGATAAGCTTTTTTTCAGATTGAAACGGTAACATTATCCTGTAAACAGGAGAAATGTCTATGCCAGATAAAGAAGAAAAGCAAGAAGCTGTAGCCGAAAAAAAGGAAAAGATTACGGATTATCGACAACCAGATGGTAAGGCAAGTCGACGAGGACTTATCATCATAATCTCGATTGTGGGCCTGTTACTTATCGGTGTTTTGATTGGTGGAGGGGCATGGCTATATAATGCGGCATACCGACAATCTGCGTTTCGAACAAGACCATATACAACTGGTATGATGTCTCGAATCGACGCAGATACCGGGTATGGTTATGGTAGATCAATCCAAACTCAGGTTACTGATAATTCGGTTACTACAACTGTCTATACATATCAGACAGGCGTCGTTACAGCTGTAAATAGCGACAATATCGTCATCGCAGGTAATGGTAAGCAAACGACAATAAAGACCAATTCATCGACGACCTATACAAATGATGTCAAGCCAAAGGTGAACGATACGGTCGTTATCGCGGGTACTACCGCAAGTGATGGTACAATCACTGCAACCGAGATCCGAGTCGCTAATTAAGCAGTGGAATCGTATTAAAAAGCGCTAAATCTAGCGCTTTTTAATCATAAGTTCAAGATTAGAGAGGTAGTGAGCGGGGTTCACTAGTTTGTGCGCTCGTAGGTATGCAAGGTGAATTTCGACAAATGGCAAACGGTTACCACGCCACTCCACAGCAGTGGGGCTGTATTTACTGACCGTCTTCATCGTTGGATCGTCCTGAAGTGATTGCAATTTGCTTTTCACTTCGTCGGTGGTCATTAGATTGCCAACTTTGCTTTTTTCGGCTTCTTGATTTCTTTGCGCTTATTTTCGCCCTTAGCCACTATATTTCCCCTCACATTGGTAGTGGCTTTATTATGCGCTAAATAGAGGTGAAAAGATAGTGTAGAATGGGTAGAGATGATTATTTACTACACAGACGGCAGCTGCAGCCCAAATCCTGGCCCAGGAGGGTTCGCCGTTATTAAAGAGATGCAGCCGAGCATTGTTGGGCATGAACTTGATTCAACCAATATCCGGATGGAAGGCAAAGCCTTAATCGCTGCAATGAAAGACGCAGGTGGTGCCAAATGTCAGATCTTTACTGATAGCGAGTTTTGGATTAATGTGATTACGAAATGGGCTCCTGGTTGGGAAGCAAAAGGCTGGACCAAGAAGGGTGGCGAGATCAAGAATCTTGAAATTGTTAAAGAAGCTTGTGAGCTATACAAAGCCTCCCAGGCGACCCTTACATGGGTTCGGGGGCACGAAGGTGATGCAGGTAACGAAATGGCTGATCAATGGGCTAACGAGGCACGTGAGCAGCGACTCGACGGCGCTGTTGCAAATTAAACACGACTGAGACACCAATACTTGAGCTACAATAGTTCAAGATCGTTACTAATTAGAAAGAGAAACATGACTGACGAGAATGAACCAACTGATATTTTTTTGTGGGCGAATAATATTGATGCAGTTAAGAAAGAGCTTGAAGTCGAGCTGTTTTTGTTCAACAAAAACTATACGCCATATTCAACTAGCTTTAGTAAAGACTTAAATGCTCAGATCAAGCCCATGTTTCTGTATGATTTGATTAACTTTGTGAATCTTGGAGCGGGGATTGGGTTATCTGTTCGTGACTATGAATTGTCAGATGCCGAAGAAAATGTTCTGCTAAGGACGGACCTTGGTAAGGTTGCACACGCACAGAATATAATTACGATGATTGAACAGCAGCGAGGTGAAATCGTTGAGTTTAGCGAGGGGGAGCACGAGTTTAAACGCATAAAGGGTATTATTGCACGCTTTACTCACAAAGATGGTTCAGCTAAACCTTTTTATGTCGTAAAGCAGATATCGCAGGCCCAAGTCTTAAAGGGTGCGACCGCCTGGGAGTTTCGTGATGGAGTGTTTGGCGCATTTACAGCAGATTTTGGACTTAAAATATCATCTGATAACCAAGTGCTGATTGTGAGTGATGATATTTTTGCATTTTCACAGACGAAATTTGAACGTTTATTTAATTACGATTATAAGAAACAATTATTAGCAGACCAAAAAGTTGCACTAATTGAGAAGCAATTTAAGTTGAGCTTTCCAGATGGGCTCGATCTGCAATCGCTTGTTCGCGATCGTCCACGTGCCGTCAATAAGCTTCAAAAGATTGAAATTGGACCTGTAACACAGGATCAGGTGATTGAGTATGCTGATGATATGCAACTCGAAATTATGACCGACGAAGCTGGCGCGATCATTATTATGGATGGTAGCGATCTCGATACATTTGTAAATTTGATCAACGAAGATTACATCGTCAGCCAGATTACAGGCAAACGCTACGAAGTTAAAAGTAAACGTGCGCTTGACGATCCCGAGGGTGAACCGCCGAGAGGCTAGTGCGCTATACTAGATAATATATGAAACAGGGGATTGCACTCGAGGTAATGATGGCGGGCGAGAGCGTGCTACTGACTGGCCCAGCAGGGGCGGGCAAGACTTTTGTGTTGAATCAATTCATTCGTATCGCAAAGAGCGAGGGCAAACATGTCTCTGTTACCGCAACGACAGGGTTGGCTGCAACGCATCTAGGCGGTACAACGATTCACAGCTGGAGCGGGATCGGAATTAGTGATGAATTGCCGTATGGATTTGTCGACCACATGGCAAAAGGCCGTAAGGAGATCATTGAAAAAACTGACGTTCTGATTATCGACGAGATTAGTATGCTTCATGATTATCGGTTGGATATGGTTGATACCGTTTGTCGACTTGTACGTGGCAAGGATGAACCATTCGGTGGTATTCAGATTATTATGAGTGGTGATTTCTTTCAGCTACCACCAATTAACAGAGGTGATACGCGTGCTGGCGGCTTCGTGGTTAATAGTAAAGTATGGCAACTACTTGATCCAACAATTTGTTATTTAGAAGAACAGCATCGTCAAGATGACGAAGTACTGCTCGATATTTTGAATTCACTTCGTGCTGGTGAACTGCGTCGTCATCATGCCGAAAAGCTACTAGAGCGAGTCGGAATCGTACCTGATGACGAAGAATTGACTGAGCTACATACAGTCAATATTGATGTCGATAAACTCAATAACGAGAAACTCGACGAGCTGGGTGGGGATGAAATATTCTATACGCAGACGACAACAGGGAGTGATAGCTACGTTGAAGCATTACAGAGGTCCGTCCTTGCACCAGCGACGCTGAGACTGAAAAAAGGTGCACTGGTTATAGCAGTCAAGAATAGCCCCGAACGTAAGTACGTCAATGGAAGTCTCGGTACGGTGATTGATTTTGAAGCATCAACCGAGTATCCAGTTGTTGAGTTCAAGAACGGAAAAGTCGTAACGATGCTACCTGACACCTGGGAGCTTCGTGATGGTGAGAAGAAGCGCGCAAGCATCAGTCAAATACCACTTCGTTTGGCGTGGGCGATCACCGTTCATAAGTCTCAGGGTATGACACTCGATGCAGCACGAATTGATTTACGAAAGGCATTCGTCGAAGGCATGGGATATGTGGCACTAAGCCGAGTAAAAAATTTGCGCAACCTTTATTTAACTGGCATAAATCAAATGGCTTTACAGATCAGCGAGGATGCACAGAACATTGATGTACTGCTTCGAGATCATGCAGCAAAGGATGCCAAGCGCTTTGCGTATTTAGAAAAGTCAGCTGAAAAACGTGCCACTGAAGTCCCTAAAAAGACGGAGAAGGCGAGTGGATGGAGCGAGAAAATTGCTAAAATGCACGAGACATATCCGAACGCCTACAAACCGTGGGAAGCGAGCCAAGATGCACAGTTGAAAGAGAAGTTCTTGAACGGGGCGTCAATCAAACAACTTGCGAAGTTACTCGGCCGTCACGAGGGTTCAATCACCATGCGACTTCAAAAACATTTCGGTGAAGACATCATTCAATAAACCCTCACGCCGCCTCGATCTCTGTTTCTAAGGTATAATAGATACTAGATATGACGGATACTCAAAAGTTAAAACATCCATTTTCTAAACACTTTTTATGGGGTGCTTCAACGGCTGCACATCAGGTCGAGGGAGGTAACCACAATCAGTGGACGGTCTGGGAATTAGAAAACGCCAAGGCGAAAGCGGCGCAGGCTACATATCACTATAATCACTACCCAAGTTGGGAACGAATAAAAGACCAGGCAAAGAGTCCTAGTAACTATGTTTCGGACACGTTGGCTGATCACTATCATAGATACAAAGAAGACTTTAAGTTGCTTCAAGATATGCATATGAATGCATTTCGTTTTAGCGTTGAGTGGTCGAGGATCGAGCCCGAAGAAGGTGCGTGGAGCGCCGAGGCGATTACGCACTATAAACAATACGTTCACACACTCAAGCAGCAGGGGATCGAACCTGTCGTTACATTGTTTCATTTCACACTGCCCGTATGGTTCAGTGAAATGGGTGGATTCGAAAAGCGATCGAATGTGAAGTATTTTACCCGATTTGCCACTAAGATTATTAGTGAGCTTGGGCTTGATGTGCGTTTGATTATCACGATTAACGAACCAGAGGTCTATGCAACAGAAAGTTATTACCATCAAAATTGGCCACCGGCAGTACAAAGCAAATACAAGTGGTGGCGAGTTGTGAATAACATGGCATATGCACATCGCCAAGCAGCCAAAGCCATTCATAAACTGCATCGTCATTACAAAGTTTCAATTGCCAAGAACTCGAATTTTTTCTATCCAGGAGACAACGCGTATTTGAGTCGAATAAGTGCCTCAGTATCGCAATACTTTCAGGATGACTATTTTATTAAAAAAGTTATTCGCAGCTGTGATTTTCTAGGTGTTAATTATTACTTTAGTAATCGTTTTTATGGCAATCGCATTCACAATCCTGATCAACTACTTAGTGATTTGAGTTGGGATATGCATCCAGCAGATATTCAATTTGTACTTGAGCGTCTTTATTTAAAATACAAACTACCAATCATCGTAACAGAGAATGGTTTGGCCGATAGTGAAGATTTGTACAGGAAATGGTGGATTACTGAGACTGTTAGTGCAATGCAACGCGCTCTCAAAAATGGTGTCGAGCTACAAGGCTATTTACACTGGAGTCTCATTGATAATTTTGAATGGGCCTATGGTAAGTGGCCAAGATTTGGGCTTGCCTCAATTGATTACAAAACGGGTAAGCGAGTGCTCAGGCCTAGTGCGCGCTGGTTCGGGCGTGTTATAAAAAACCTGCGTGGTATATAGTAGAAACAATGGAAGAACCATTCAAAAAGCTTGGAAGCGATATCAAGATTGCTGTGATCGGCGGGGGAACCGGTAGTTTTACGCTACTGTCTTCTTTAAAGGATCATACGTCTGAAATTGCAGCACTTGTGAATATGGCTGATGACGGCTCAAGCACAGGCACACTGCGCGATGAATTAGGTGTTTTGCCGCCTGGAGACATTCGTCAATGTCTGGTTGCTCTGGCACGTGAGCCTCGAGTACGCGAATTATTTAGTTATCGGTTCGATGAGGGCAGCCTCAAGGGTCATGCATTTGGTAATTTATTTCTCGCGGCGCTCGAGAAAATGACTGGTGATTTCGCAAAAGGTGTTGAGTTGGCGAGTGATATTCTGAACATTGTTGGAACGGTGGAGCCAGTAACACTTACCAACGTCCATCTTGCAATGGAAAATGGCGACGGAGAGGTCATTAAAGGTGAGTTTCGTATCGGTGATACGGATTTTAAGAGTGTAAAACCAAAAATGTGGCTGGAGCCCGAAGCAGCTGCGAATCCAAAAGCACTTGCGGCGATTGAGCAGGCCGATATGGTAATTATTGCGCCAGGCAACCTGTATAGCAGTATCGCGCCAGCGCTCATTGTTCCAGGTATCGGAGAGGCACTTCGAAAAACAGAGGCATTTTGTGTCTATGTCAGTAACTTAGTTACCAAACCTGGTCAAACTGATGGTTATACGGTCAGTGATTTTGCAGATGAAATTGAGCGTCTTGCAGGAGGACAATTTCTTGATGCGGTACTGTTTAATACCGAGCAACCAACGGATGATTTGATGAATCGTTATGCGAAAGAAGGTGAGTTACGCGTTGAATATGACCGCGATAAATTGCATGATGCGCCGTATATTGCTGCGGGTGCTGATTTATTGTCAGGTACTCCATGGAAAAACTTGAACGCAACTGATCCAATCGGAACACACAGGACGCTCATTAGGCATGATTCTGATGCAACAGCGAGTGCCCTAATGGAGCTTTATAGCTCTCATGGGGCTAATCGGTGACTTCCACGGTAGAGGCGTTTTACGCGATTGATTTTGATAGATGTTTATCAGACACGGATAAACTCGATAAAATATTTTATACGTTAGCAGATGAAGAATATCCTCAGCTTGATGCGGCCGAGTTACTACGTGCCAGAAATGAAGTAGAGGATACAGGACGCACGTTTGATCAAATCGGTGCACTCCAAAAAGTTTTTAATGAATCAGAACTGGCGGATTTTCTAGATGTTTTTATAAATCGTGCAATAAAAGAAGACGTATTATCACCGAGTGCTCGAGATTTCATCAAAGCCCTAGAAAGTCATAACCTACAATATGGTCTCGTGACGTTTGGCGGTATACGGTGGCAACAGGTAAAAATCAAAGCGAGCGGGGTAGACTCGATTCCGACATTAATTACTGATCACACGGGTAAAGGGGAAATTATTGCGAAGTGGCAGCAAGCAGACGGCACATTTTTAATTCCGTCAGATTTAACGACTAAGGAGCTCTATGTAAAAACAGTCGTCCTGCTTGACGATAAGGCGATTGCTTTTAGTGGTCTGCCACAGGCAGCACGAGGTTATTGGGTGCAGTCTACGACGAAACCCCTTTTACCATCCCAAGATGGCACGGTTCCTGGTAATGTGCGAATTGCTCGTGGACTCGAGCAGGTTCTCGACTTCGAATCGCTATAATCCGAGCACATTAATGATGTGTAAAATGTATATCTTCAAATAGATGCTAACCTCTGTTAATTGATCGATTTATCCACAGAACTGTGAATAACTAGGATATCCCTAGTCGATTCTGTCAAAAATAGGGGTTGTAGTGGGTAATTGTGGGTAGTATAGTGAGGCCAGTGGCAAGCAGTGGCTCACACCACCAATAAAACAAACAACCACTATCATTAAAATAACCGTAGCGGAAGCCGCATAAGAGAACAACAATGGCCAGCGTAGATTATTTTGAGCGGAAGCTAGACGACAAACGTCGGTTAACCATACCGTCGGAGCTTCGCGAAGAATTCAATACTGGTGTTGTCATCACTCGCGGTTTTGGCCAATACTTACACTTATATCCAAAATCAGTTTGGGATGAGGAAGTAGAAGCAGCACTTATAGGTACAGACAATATTCTCGATGAGAAGATTGCCGATCTGAATGTGCAGTTTCGACGTGGTAAGACCGAGGCAGATCTCGACCAAAAACAAGGTCGGGTAACAATTGAGCAGCATTTGCTTGATTATGCCAAGATTGACCACGAATTGGTTGCCGTTCGTGCAGGCGCATACTTTCGAGTAATGGCAGCTGGCGTCCAGGCGTAGGTTAGTACTTTTTACCAAGAGCACTTTAAAAATCAGTTGTAACGTAGATAAAGAAATACTCTCGAGATCAGCTATCTGGTAGTGAGGCGTGGAATTCGGAACCACATTAAAAAAGTCCGCGCACCTTACTCAAAAACACACCTCCCAAAAAACTCCACCTCACACATAAGTCTCTCAACCGAATAATCCATGGGATTTTAAGTTACATAGTAACTGCCTGTATAAAGATTGTTCGGACACTTATAAAAAACAAACACAGATAAAAACAAACAGCCTTACTATCGGTTAGGTGATCTCGAACAGTTCTGCCATGGTATATTGGTAGAATAAATGAGTAAAGAACATCCACCACAATCAAAAGACTCTGACGAACTCCGTTCGAATGAATCTTTGGCATTACATGTTCCAGTTCTACTAGAATCAACGCTCACGTTACTGAAACCAACAAAAGGGGAGAGCTATCTCGACCTAACGGCTGGCTACGGTGGACATGCACGTAAATTTCTAGCAGTAACTGAAAATTATGCTGAATCAGTCCTGGTTGATCGTGATGATTATGCAATTATGCATTTGAAATCATTCTCTAAGCAGGGGGTTCAGCTATTGCACACCGACTTTGTATCAGCTGCAAAACAGTTGGTACAGGAAGGCAGGCAATTTAACATCGTACTGGTTGATTTGGGGGTGTCGTCACCACAACTCGATCAGAGTGAACGAGGGTTTTCTTTTACAAATAGTGGTAGCCTTGATATGCGCATGGACCGTCGTCAGGGCGTCAGCGCAGAAACGCTTGTTAACACCGCCTCGGCGGATGAGCTAACGCGTATCATTACTCAATATGGTGAAGAGCCAACTGGGTACGCTAAACAAATTGCTACGGCAATTGTTGGCAGTCGACCACTTTCTACAACTGAAGAACTCGCATCACTCATCAAGAATACGTATCGTGGCAAATGGAAAAAGACACATCCTGCCACTCGCACCTTTCAAGCACTCCGGATTGCGGTCAACGATGAGCTACGGCAGATCGAAGACCTGTTGCCACTCTTGCCCCGCCTGTTAAAACCAGGTGGGCGAGTCGGCATCATCAGCTTTCATAGTCTAGAAGATCGCCTGGTCAAACGCTACTTTAAAGAGCAGTTTGAAGCAGGACTAGAGGCAGAACTTCGTCCTCTGACTAAGAAACCAATCCTGGGAGCATTAAATGATGTTCACAATCCGCGCGCCAGGAGCAGTAAGCTCCGAGCAGCAGTGAAAAAATAAACAGAAGGAAGGGGCAAAACACCATGCCAATTCACATTCCAGTACAATACACGGACGTGCCGCAAATCGTCACGGTTCGCGTAAAGTAACAAAAACTGCACCGCTGCCCAAAAGGGTAGCGGGGCACCAAACATCAAAATAAACAAGAAACCACCACATGTCTTACTATCAACGAACCGCAGAATTTACAAGTCGCCGCCAGCAAAACTGGTCTCGCAATCAAAACACCGTTGCATTTGTCTCGTCAGTCAAATTGGGACCGGTTGCACATACCGTATTGGTCGCATTAATGATCACGGTGCTTGGTCTAATCTATCTTACTCAGGCAACACGAGCAACGAGTTACGACTATCAATCACAGAAAATTGACAGCCAAATCGCTGATCTTAGTAACCAAAAAACGGATCTTGAGATTGAAAACGCGCGTCTAACATCGCTTGAAACGGTTAAGAACAGTAGCGTCGCGGCGAACCTTAAGGCACCATCAAGTACACAGTACGTTAGTCAGTAGGCTATGAACCTAGAACTGCAAAAAGGTAGTCGATCACGAATACTCGCAGGGTTTATTTTTGTTATCGTCGGTATATTTATTATCCGACTTTTTTATTTGCAAATTATTCAACACAATTATTATGAAGGACTTGCTACCAGTGAACAGGTTAAAAGTCTGACAATCTATGCCAAACGTGGCTTGATCTATGGACTAGAGGGATCAACACCTGTGCCACTTGTCTTGAACCAGACGGTCTACACCGTCACAGCTGACCCTTATACTGTCAGCGATGATACGAAAATAATTGATTTACTCGAACAAGTCGCAGGTGGAAACGTGCAGCCTAACCTACAAGGGCTCCTCGGTAATAAAGAGTCACGCTACGCAGTTCTTGCAAAAGGGTTAACGACTGTTCAAGCTCAAAAGATCAAAGACGCAAGTTTTAGTGGGATTGAACTTCAAAAAACCACACAACGCGTTTATCCGGAGGGCACGCTTGCCGCACAGACACTTGGTTTTGTTGATTACGATGGCAATGGACAGTATGGTATCGAGGGAAAGTTGAACAGTCAACTTTCTGGCACGAATGGTCTACTCAAGACAGTTACTGACGTGAGTGATGTACCGCTGACAATTGGGGACAAGAATATCAATAAGCCAGCGGTGGACGGCAAGAACGTTGTCCTCAGTATTGACCGCGCGGTTCAATCTCATGTTGAACAAGCACTTGTCGATGGTCTTAAAAGAAATGGTGGTGATCACGCTAGTGCAGTGGTGATGGATCCTACGACAGGTAAAGTTTTAGCAATGGCTAATGTACCAAGTTTTGATCCTGCTCACTATTCAAAAGTTCAGGATGCGGCAGACTTTAATAACCCAGTAGTGTCCGCGCCCTATGAGCCTGGATCTGATATGAAAACACTTACAATGGCGACAGGAATAGATAAGGGTGTCGTAACACCAACCACAACCTATAACAATCTCGGTTATATAGATATTGATGGTATTCGAGTTTTGAACGGCGTTGGCTTGGGACATCTTGGTAATATCACATTGCAAACAGCCATGAATAACTCGCTAAACTCGGGCTTTATAACAGTTGCAGAAAAGTTAGGCGATGGCACCAATATTACCTTACAGGCACGCGACACCATGTACGACTACTTTTATAACAAATTTAAGCTCGGTCAGGTTACGGGGATTGAAGTGAGTGGAGAACTTTCAGGTACTATCATTCCTCCAACTGACCCTCAGGGTAATGCTGTGCGCTATTCGAACATGGCTTTTGGTCAGGGACTCGACGTAACTATGATTCAGGTTGCATCGGCATTTAGTTCGATTGTGGACGGAGGACTATACCATAAGCCAACTGTGATTGCGGGCACGATGGACGCAAGTGGCAATTATATACCTAACCAAATCTCGACACCGACACGATCTGTTAGTCAGTCTACCGCAGATCAAGTACGAGAGATGACGCACATAGCGCGTGGCACACTCTTTGCAAACATTGATCGGCCAGGTTATGAAATCGGTGGCAAGACAGGTACATCACAAACCCTGATAAATGGAAACTATGACAATAACCAAACCGTCGGTACGTATTTAGGTTATGGTGGCGATAGTTCCCCTAAATATGTCATAATGATACAGGTGTCAGGTAAGAACAAAACCTTGGAAGGTGGACGCGACGCTGAACCTATTTTTGCTGATATTTCTAACTGGCTTATCAACTACTTACAATTACAACCAAAGGGGTAATATATGGAAATAACTCACTTAACACACGGCCTAACAAATTCATTCATTCTGAGTTTAGCTGCCTTTTTGCTTGCAATGTTTCTGACGCCTGTCTATACATTTGTAGCCTATCGATATAAATTCTGGAAGAAACAACGAACAAACAGTACGACGGGTGAGGCATTAACCGTTTTTAACAAGCTGCACGCCAATAAGTTTATGCGCAATATTCCGACCATGGCAGGGCTTATCTTTGTTATAGCGATTACTATCGTTACCTTATTCAACCTGGACAGAGGACAGACTTGGTTGCCGCTAGCCGCGCTTATTGGTGGTGGGCTTGTTGGTCTACTTGATGACATTATCAATATTCGTGGATCAGGCAAGGGTGTTGCGGGGCTACGTTCCAATATAAAGTTTGCGATGATATCAGTCATTGGTCTAGCGCTGGGATGGTATTTCTTTACCAAGCTTGGCGTTGACGTGATTCACGTACCATTTGTCGGTAACTGGACGCTCGGATGGCTAATCGTTCCTCTGTTCGCATTTGTGGTTGTAGCGACCGGTAATGCAGTGAACATTAGCGATGGTCTCGATGGCCTGGCTGGTGGCCTGGTATCGATCAGTTACGGCGCGTTTGGCGTTATTGCACTTCTTCAAGGACAATTCATTCTAGCTGGTTTCTGTTTTACCGTAGTGGGGGCGCTCCTGAGTTATCTGTGGTTTAATATCTTTCCAGCAAGATTCTTTATGGGTGATGTGGGTAGCTTTGCACTCGGAACTTCGCTTGGTGTTGTCGCGATCCTGACTAATACGCTATTACTTTTACCAATAATTGGTCTTATGTTTGTCATCGAAGCAGGTTCAAGCCTAATCCAGATTTTTAGCAAAAAAGTATTCAAGCGCAAGATATTTATCTCTGCGCCAATTCATCACCATCTAGAAGCTAGTGGTTGGCCTGAAACTAAGGTTACAATGCGTTTTTGGGTTGTTGCCTGTGTAACTGCATTCATTGGCGTATTCATGGCGCTTGCTGGGGGCAACATCTAGCATGAGTCGTGGTGGGCAACAAGTCGCGTCCATTATGGGCACCTTAAGCGCACCACTATCGGTTCTGTCTGGAACTGTACGTCGACATCGCCCAGACTATATGATTATTCTGTACATGGGGCTACTGATGCTGATTGGGCTTGTCATGATTTATGCAATTGGTCCACAGCGCGCAAACGTTCTGAATAACTCGTACGGTAGTAATTACAGTGATACGTATTTCTTTGTTAAGCAAGCAGTCAGCTTATTGCTCTCACTTGGGGCTTTTGCGCTTATGGCCGTACTGCCATATACACTTATCACAAAACATGGCGGCAAGTTGCTGCTGATCGGTTTTGCAAGCTGTGCGCTGCTAGCGATTACTGGTTGGGCGCATCTGTCGATTGCGCAGTGTAGCCTAGGTGCATGTCGCTGGTTTGATCTCGGTGGTTTAGGTAGTTTACAGCCTGCTGAGATTTTGAAATTTGGTGTACTGATTTTTGTTGCTGGTTTTTTGGGTACAAAAGTCGCTCAGCGTAAAGTCAACGATCTGCATGAAACGTTGATCCCTCTCGCTGTTATCACAGCTCTAGCGATGCTTTTTATTGTTGTTATCGAAAAAGACATGGGAACAGGAATCGCACTCGCAAGTATTATTGTTACAATGCTCATCGTTGGTGGAATCAGTAAAAAAATCGGTGCTATTGTTGTCGGTGCGGCCGTTATTGTCGGCATTGGTTTTATCATTATTGCACCGCATCGAATTGATCGCATTACAACATTTTTCCAAGGTGATAACACCTCGACAACTGATGCAGCTAGTTATCAAATTGCCCACGCTAAAATAGCGATTGGCACAGGTGGATGGACTGGCGTTGGCATTGGTAACAGTGTGCAAGCAACCGGGTATCTGCCCGAAGCGATTAATGACTCGGTATTTGCGATTATGGGCGAAACATTTGGCTTTCTTGGTCTAGTTGCTATCTTGGGGCTATTTGTCGCGCTGTTGATGCGACTTCTGAAAGTAATGGACCATTTGATTGATATACGACTGAAATTAATCGCTGCAGGCGTCTTTGGTTGGTTGGGCGCGCATGTTATTCTTAATGTAGCGTCAATGATAGGTATTTTCCCGCTGACAGGTATTACATTGCCACTTCTCAGCTTCGGAGGTACTAGTATGATCTTCATTGCGGCAGCATTAGGACTGATATTCCAACTATCGCGCTACACAGTCCATACATCAAGATTAAAGGAGGCCACGAATGAGAATTCTAGCAGTCGGCGGGGGATCGGGCGGCCACGTTACGCCGGTCGTAGCAGTTCTTAGAGAGCTTCGCGAAAAAACTCCACACGCTGAAATTCGATTTTGGTGCGACACCAAGTTTGCACCCCAGGCGAGGTCTTTGATGCAACATCTGGACCCTAACCTTCGGGTTGATAGTATTGTTTCGGGTAAATTGCGTCGCTATCATCATTTAACGGTAATTCGACAGCTGCTATGGCCGCGATTGGTGTTGCTCAATATTCGCGATAGTTTCTTGGTTGTAATTGGATTTTTACAGAGTTTTGCCAAACTTGTCATATGGAGGCCGGATGTCGTATTTACGAAGGGAGGCTATGTTTGTCTCCCCGTTGGGCTGGCTGCCAAGATCCTTGGTATACCACTCGTTATTCACGATTCTGACGCCCACCCGGGTCTAACTAACCGGATTTTAGCAAAGTGGGCGACCGTAATCGCCACTGGTGCACCTCTGGAATATTACGATTATCCGAAAAATAGGTCGCGTTATATCGGTATCCCAATTTCACCAGATTTTCATGATTTTTCGACCCATGAGCGTACGGTGGCTCGTCAGGAGTGGGGGATCGATCTTGATCAGCCGCTAATCGTTATCACTGGTGGGGGATTAGGTGCACAGCGCATTAATAATGCAGTCATAGAAGTGCTCCCGAAACTTCTCAAACTTGGTTCGGTGGTATTGGTGGCGGGCAGCGCGCAGTACGATGAGCTAGCGGCTCTAATGCCTTCAAACAGTACTCATTTCCAACTACACCCGTTTATTGCCGAGGGTATGGCCACTTTACTAGGAGGTGCTGATGTTGTTGTAACACGAGCGGGTGCAACGACTATCCTTGAGCTCGCAGCTCTTGCTAAACCAACAATTTTGATACCAAATGGCAAACTAACCGGCGGTCATCAGATTAAAAATGCCAAAGTCTATTCAGACGCCAAGGCAGTCAAAATTGTGGATGAGGACGAGATGATGGGGGACAGTGAAGTTTTGGTTCAGGCGATTCAGGAGCTTCTCGATAACAGATCAATGGCCTCAGATTTATCAAAAAACTTGTCTCAGTTTGCCCGTCCCCACGCTGCAGAAGACATGGCTAATATGATCATTGACGCGGTTAGGTAATTTTGTACGGTGGGAATCTTTAATAAAAAAACAAACGACCTACCAGGACGACGCAGGATGTCCGATACCGAACGACGTCTATCGAGCGATCCTGATGATAGGCAATATATTTTTGCTCGTAATCGTACGCTAACGGGCACTACTTCTCAGCGGTTTAGGGACGTTGGCCACTCGACGGATCTACAGTCTCCACGTAGCCATGCGCACCACCTAGCACTGAGGCGTCGCAAGATTGGAATGGTGTTCCTGGTCGTGTTGGGCATAGCAGTAGTCTTGTTTATACTGCTGTTACAATTTACTGCTGTTGTTACGGTTAGTACCTCAGATACATCACAATCGAAGAAGCTCAACGAGTCGGTTTATGAAAAAGCTATTAACGATTACTTCGGTATTCATCCGCTGAGTCGTTTGCGTTTTGCACTCGATAAAACAGATCTGAAAAATTATCTCGCTAGTACAGTGCCAGAGGTTGCTGATGTAACAGATATCTCGCTTGGTGCAATTGGAGACACGAACATAACGCTCAGTATGCGTCATCCAGTCGCAGGTTGGACGATTGACTCCAAGCAGTACTTTGTTGACGCCAACGGTATTGCGTTTGAGCAAAACTACTTTGCCGACCCTAGTGTGCAAATCGTTGATAATAGTGGCGTAGCGCTTCAACAAGGGACAACGGTCGCAAGTAATCGCTTTCTTGGCTTTGTTGGACGAGTTGTATCCCTATCAAAGAGTAGGGGATATAACATTGTTCAAGCAATTATACCAAGCGGTACAACCAGACAGCTCGAGGTCGTTATTCAGAACGTCGTACCGCATGTAAAACTGTCCATTGATAGGCCAGCAGGGGAGCAGGTAGAAGATATGGATAGAGCACTAACATATCTTAAAGCTCACGGGCAATCGCCTAGCTACGTTGATGTTAGGGTCAGCGGCAAAGCGTTCTATAAGTAGCAGTGCTACCCTAGGCTACTCTCCCTCACTTTCAATGTTCTATTTATGTTCTATTTTTTAATAAACATAAAGAACAAGAAAAAACATATTATAATACTCAAATAACAAAAAAGCAAATAAGTCAAAAAGTGGGACAGCGGGGTAGTGCTGAAATGTTTTCACAAAAAAGCAAATGAGCCATAGGCATTGTGGATAAGTACTAGGATCCATACTATGGGTCGTAGCATATATCACAATGGGCGCATATGAGTGTATGACAAAACATACTAATAATAAACTTTATAAAAGTATTTAAGCGACAATATTAAATATATAGAGACACTACTACGTTCGTAGGGGTAATAGCTCATTTTTGCCTATATGTAAGATGCATGTGTATTCATCTATTACACTAATATCTAATGTCGTGAAAGATATATTGTGCGACGTTAAGTCTACGTACAACTATATCTAAGATTCTTTTACTAAGTTATTATTTGCTCGTACCAATTTAACTAAGGAGCCTATATGGAACACCCAACTGCCCTATCAAATTTAAAAAATCGTATTTCACGACTTTATGTCGATACTCGATCATTCAAACGAGATTCAGGCGAATCTGTCGATTATGATCGACTCGTTTTGGAAATCTTAATAAAGGGCGAAACTTTTCCCCTTGAATTTAAGATTGATAAAAAAGATAAAGCTGTTCTAGTTTTGTCCGATTTTATCGACGATACAAGTTTTTTAGATGATAACGGGGGTGAACAGGGGTAAATCCCCTGCTCTACTAATGACATGACGATCAGCCTAACACAAGCCTTACTGCAAATAATTACGCAACTAGCGCCTACGTTTGTGCTGATCTGTTTTGTCTTTATTATATTTTCATGGTTGCGTCTTGTAATTGATGCTATGAGTGGCCGAGGTCTCTAGTGTGGTATAACCCTCTGGTATATACTTCGGGCGCACTAGAGTCCTTATCTACTCATGATATTGCAGTAGCTTTGTATCAATTCATAACCTCTTTCTCACTGACCTGTCTTGTTTTAGTAATTTTTTATTTAGTATTTAAGTTTTTTATCTGGTTTTTACCAAATTTTTGGCATAAACCAAAGGAGTCTAAGTAATGGCATTTTTTACATTTATTCTAGGATTACTTATAGGTTATTACGTTATCGAGGATATTAAAAACTACATCATATTTAGAAAGGGGGGTAAGGATTAATGCGTTTTTTAGCTCGCTTGCGATTCGGATTATTAGCCGTGTCGCTGTTGTTCTCATCGGTAGCAGTATCGTTATTGCCATTCATTTCTTCACACGTTAGTGCTGTTGATCCTGGTGAAGAAGGTACTTCACCTATTTGTACAGATACTTTACCTTCTGATTGGGTATCACAATTTGCTGATCATTCTGACCCATATTTTGATTATATAAATGATTCTTATATTATATTTCAAGCTACAACTGCTAGTCCTGCTACTGTTAACTCTGGTAATTATGTAATTATTTCTGGAGATTCATCAGCGGATATTCATCTTACCTATAATAGTACTGATACAAATACAGATTTACATTATGATCTTACAGGTACGTCTCATTCACAAAATGCTTATATTTATTCTGATAGTTCAATACACTTTGCAACTCATCCTTTCCCTTACACTGGTACTATTGCTGATTTAGATGCTACGAATTCTTGTATTATACTTACTAATCACCTGACTTATCAAGATTTTCCAGGTGATTCACCACCTGATTACCCTGTAACTGTTACTCCTGCTATTGATTATTCCCCTTCATACTCTGGTTTTTCATATTTCAATGGTATTATGTCCTTTAAAATTGGTTCAGCTGATGTACCTGGTACAGATAGCGTTAATGTCTCTGTTACTTATTGTGATGGTGATTCAGTTGATCATACAACAGATTTAGGTTATTTTGCAGGTAGCTCTTTAGTTACTCTAGCTGCTCCTCCAATTCATCAAGGTTCAGATAATACTTGTGTACAGTACCCTCCTTCTGATTGGCGTCAATATAAAGTTTCTTTATCTTACGGATATCAGGGTGCTATAGTTTCTGATACTGATACTGATACTGAGCATTTCCATTCTCGTGTTATTAATTTAGTTCCTACTGATCAAACTGCTATTTTTGGTGATTCTTTTTGTTCCGATTCTGATAACTTATCTGAAGACACTTTTACTTGTTATATTTTGGGTGATGTTACTGATTGTGAGTCTGCTGATGGTTGGTTAAAATTAGCCTGTCCTGTTATTACTTCTATAAATACAACAACAACAGGTAAACTCGTTAATGCTATTACTCCCCTATTTTCTTCTTTTTTAGTCAATCCATCAATGAATACTTGCCCCTCTATTACTCTTTTACCAGACGTTACGTTTCATGATAATAATTTTGATTTTTCTTCATTACCTACAAAAATATGCTCAACTTCTACTACCCTACGTGGTGATTTCCCTATTGTTATGGTTCTTGCTAATTTCTTTATTGCCATCCTAGCGTTTAATATGCTTGTTCGCTTAGCCAACAGTATATTTAGTAAAGATAGCACTGTTATTGAAGATAGTGAGAATAGGAACGATTCTGAATAATGATTGATTTTTTACTTGGTCTTACAGGTTCGGTAATTGGAGCAATTTTAGGTGTTTTTTTCACTTTAACCGATTTCTTAGTCAACTTAATTCCAGGTTTCCAGGCGATTATTTCAGCTATCGCAACTCCCATTCAATATATTGGTCAGATACCTTCTTTATTAGTTTATGCTACTGGTATTAGTCCAGTATTATGGGATTCATTAATTACTATTGTTATTGTTTCGTTAATATGGCGACCTGTTGTTTCACTAATTAAGTGGATTATTAACTTTGTTGCACAATTTATTTCAAAGGCTTAAAAATGAGAATTCATTTAAAAACCTTTATAAAGAAATTTACTCCTATTAAAGATAGTTTCCCAAAGGGCCTTGTATTGTTTACCGGTGAACAAGGAATGGGTAAAACAATCTCTGCCGTCTTTTATATTAGGACACTAAAAGAAAAGTACCCAGATTTAATTGTGTACAGTACAATTCAATTTAATGCAGATTACGCAACAATAGTTACTATTCCTGAACTTGAGAAGATTTTGTTGACTCGCGATAAAGATCGAAAACCCATAGCTTTTTTAATCGATGAGATTCAAAATGTATTGTTTTCTAAGAGTTCTAAAATCAATCAGCAAGTTGTTATGTCTATAACACAGCAAAGAAAAGCACGTAAAACAATTGTAGGAACACTACAAGAGTTTTTAGACTTAGATACTAGATATCGACGTCAATTACGTGCTGTTGTACGTGTTAAACGTATTGGACGTGTTATTTATGAAACATGGTTGAACCCAGAAACTTTGTCATTTGATAACGATGCACGACGTTACACAGGCAAAGGAACTCACGAGATTTGGAAACTACACGACGAAACAGCTCAGATGTATGACACATTTGAGATTGTTAGTCAGTCTTTAGAATTTGATTCATCAAAATTAAAGGGGTCAGCGCCTACTTAATAAGGCTGAGAAAGGAAATATTCAATTATGGATTCTGCAGAAGTTACAGCACTTACATCAGCATTTGATCCAGCTCAATTGCTTGATACTTTCGCGCTTTTCGCACCTTACATCGTTGGTGTTCTAGCCGTTATCATCGGTGTGACACTGATCAAGTGGGGTATCCGAGTTGTACGACGCAAACTATCAGGCGGAGTTGCTTAGGCAATTTCCCTATAGTGGTTTAAACTATAGATCTCGCAGACTATAGCCGATCCATTTGTGTCGAGGCGGTTGTTTCGCCCTGCCTATCAAAAGGCAAGGGCGAAATGATTGCCCGCGAGTTTCCCCGCGCAGCGGGGTACTTGAGAACAGAACATTTAACATGTTTTTTATGGGGGTTAAGGTGAAGCCAAAAACTTATTACGATATTACCAAGGAGTACCCCGATATGTTTAGTGTGTTACTATATAAAAGACCATATTCACCAAAACCCTATAAAGAAAAAAACATGTCTAAAATGTCCTTTCGATCTTTAGAAGAAAGCCAAGAGTTTTCCATCAGGAGAACTAGGCGTACACTTCACGATTTAGTGAGGTGCAATAATTTTGATTTATTTGTTACTTTTACTTTTGACCCTAAAAAAGTAAATCGCTATGACATGGGAGCTACATTTGTTAAAATGCAGTCCTGGCTATGGCGACAACATCAGAAAAATCATGATTTTAAGTATTTGATAGTTCCTGAGAAGCATAAAGATGGTGCAATCCATTTTCATGCTTTAATGGCTGATTATCCTTTTTCATTGAAAAAGACAAATGTTATTCAAGATTCTAGACGTGTTTTTAATATTACTGCTTTTCGTTTTGGTTTTACCAATGCTACTTACCTACCTGATGATGATAAAGACAAAGTTGGTAATTATATTGCTAAATATATCACAAAGGATATGATCACTTTACATAATAAACGTCGTTATTGGTCTTCTAAGAATTTAAAGAAACCTATTACCTATTACAACTCAGTTTATGATCTTGGTCTTAATGATCATTTAGATCATACTACAGAAATTTTAGAAACTGATTTTAATACTATGTTTCATGTTCCTAAAGATTCGTTGTAAAAAACAAACACCTACTTATCCACAGATTTTGCGACTATTAACAGTAGTGGACGATATATTGTGCGACCCATAATCTATATACATCACGAGCGCCCTATTACAATGATTTTGTGTACTTTATATACTTCATTACTTTCTTTTTGTTTTGTCGTTACCATTATCCCCCACATGTGCGGTTCAATTTTGCTGCGCTCACGTTCTGTGTTATTTAATACGCCCGTTTTTATTTTTAGTATGTAAATCTCAATGTTCTAAATATGTTCTATATTCGTTCACTGTGGCATATAAGCTAAAAACTAGTACACTACCACCGCCTGGTCATAGGCGTCGAGACTAATACTGTTCGTAACCTGAGCTGCAGTCCAATAACTGCTGCCGTCAATTGGATCACTGACCCAGAAGCCAATAGGACTAGTTGGTTCGCCTTTAACGCCAGTAACGACGCGTGCATGGCTCGTGAGGTTCATTCGCTCGATTCTACCAGAAGGCGTTTGCCAGCTTGTAAATGACGTATTTGAATAAGCACCGAAGAATATCACCGGGTTGCCATCAAGCAACTGCTGAGCAATCCAGTTGACACTGCTATCAGTTACCGCCGTCGCATTACGACCGAATGCAATTGCGGCTTTTGCAACAGGCTGTGCGTCGGGCCCAGCCCCTGTACCTGCGCTAATCGTACCATTAACAGAGCCAACAAACATCTGTTGTGGATCGTCCCAAGTAGCGGGATTAGTCGTCTTGTTCTCAACGGTTGGGCTATAGCCCATTTGAGTAACAATAGCCATATCGTCGGTCATAATACCACGATACGCGAGGGCCATCCGTAGTGAGGCCGCAGCGCAAGTT
>SCSZ01000011.1 GCA_004322265.1 Patescibacteria group bacterium | reverse complement strand
GCGAGCCCATTAAACTTACGATCGTAATCGGCCTGTCCAGGATTGAGTTTGTCATCTGCTTTATCAGGAGTTCTCAGAGCCATAATTACCCCACATTATACCCTAGGTTGCCGAACCTGGGCTGAGGCCAGGAGTTTGAGCTGTTTCTTGGGACTCTTCCTCCTCGACTGCCTGTGCAATGGCCTGAGGGTTTGTTGTTATGAGGTCTTGCTCGGTCTCGCTAGCGACAATCTGAATATGGACATGGTTTTGCCCAGCAAAGAACAGGCCTTGTCCGATCGGGAAGTTAGCCAGACGTTTTTTCTCTTCTTCTGTTAACTTGAATACATCTGACAATACATCGACTGCGCTCGACGATTGTTTAAGTAGTAGTTGCATTGAACTATTGGCAACAATTGCGCGGCCCATTTTGCTGCCCATAAAGTCTTCGACGTCCTGGGTAATCGTGGTAAGTCCCAGGTAGTATTTACGAGCACGCTTCGCGAGTGAGAAAAGGAAATTGGCGGAGTCATCATATTTCATGAGCTGCCAGGCCTCATCAACGATCAACATACGTTTCTTTTGATTTGTTCTGGTGATGTTCCAGATGTGCGATAGCACAATATACATCGCGACCGGTCGTAACTCGTCCTCTAGGTCACGAATATTAAACACAACCATTGAGTTATTGATATCAATGTTGGATTGCTGCGAGAAGATACCGGCAAAGGTTCCGGTTGTGTATTTGCGAAGACGTTGCGCAAGCGACGGTCCACTTCCAGCCATGTGCAGTAACGTATCATAAAGCTCTGCGATAGTAGGCGGTGGTGAGTTGTGTGTCAGAGGGTCGCTCGTTATGCCAGCGCGCGCATATGTATCGATAAGTGCTTGGTCGAGGTCGGCTTCCTCGGCTGGGTTTAGCGACGACATAGGGACACCGGCGGCAGTTACTTGGGTGCCACCGAGCATTAATCGGAATAATCCGTGTAGTGTTACGAGGTTAGCACGAAGGGCGTCGTCTGCCTCGTCAGTATCAATGACACGCGGGAGATCGAATGGGTTGATACGAGTATCGGCATTGAGGCTTAGTCGAATATAGCTACCACCAACTGCATCGGCAAGTTTTTGGTATTCGTTCTCTGGATCGATAATAATTACCTCAGCGCCAGTCATCATACTTCGAAGGGCCTCAAGCTTAACGGTGAACGACTTGCCTGCACCAGACTTTGCAAAGACAACCATATTGGCGTTTTCCAAGGAATAACGGTCAAAGATAACGAGGCCATTATTGTGCATATTAATGCCGTAGAGCACACCTTTTTCCTGGGTAAGGTCTGCACTGGTAAATGGAAAGCTAGTGCTAATTGCGCCGGTGTTCATATTACGGCGGATCTGCAATTGGTCGGTCATTTGAGGAATCGAGCTATTAAGTCCCTGCTCTTGTTGACCACTTGCAACCTTGCTAAAAATCAGCTGCTGACCAAACATTGTCTCGATTTTGTGTTGGACAAAACTTAGCTCATCAAGACTATCGGCAAACATAGTTACATATAAGCCAAATCGGAAAAAGCGCTCGGAACCAACCTGCAGCTCGTCTCGTAGCTCCTCTGCATCAGTTATCTGTGCTTCGACTGCAGGATCACGCACCTTACCTTTTTCGTTACTGATTGATGTACTTGCCTCTAGCTGCGTAACTTTTTTACGTAGATTGTTCAGCACGACCTGTGTATCGACAGGGTAAATATACATACTGACATCAATGACTTCGTCAATATTGATCAGTGTGCTGAGCCAACCAGTATAAATTTCGCGCGGATAACCATAGATATAGATCGTTCGGCCATATTTGGTACCCAGGCGAAAGTATGATGAATGAATCTCAATACTACTTGGTGCAATCAAATCACGGAGAGTCGTCATTCCCTTTAAGAAAGCCTGTTCAACTTGGCTTTGTTCTAGCGCTTGGGCCTGGGCTGCAGCGTCTAATTGTGGCTTCTTGGCCATTAGGCTGCCTTTCCTAGCTCAGCGGCGATTGCATCACCAACGCCCTTTTTAACGTAGGTTGTTGTGATATTATCGAAATTTCCAAGAGGTTCACGAACCGCGGTATCTGGATTATACGAATTGTAATATAGTTCGCCGAGCTCTTTAGTATTTAGTTGGACACTTTGTACGCCTAACTGAAACAGCCCAGACATGACTCCTTCTACGCGATTTTTTATTTCATCCTTTGCCTTTTGGTAAGATGCTGAGTCGATCTTGGTAACCGTATTTTTAACAGGCGCAAATAATTTAGTAAAGAATCCCTTGCTCTGTTCGAGTAGACTTGCAGCATCACCATTAGGATAGTACGGAATCGCAATAAAAAATGATTTATTCATAATGTTTGCTTGCTGAGACAACGCATCGATGAAGCCAATATAATCATCCATGAGCACTCCGAGAAGCATGTTGTCTTGATTCTTGCGAATACCACCGAGGAGTTCGATGTATGGTCCGATATCGACACGCTGTGAACGAATCAGGATTTGAACGGGGTGATTTAATGAGTTTAGGAAGTTCTGGTAACTAAATTCAACTCCTTCTCGTTCGCTTGCGCTCATCAGGTCGAAATTAATAGACTTACAGACCACTACTGCTCTAAATGATCCATCGGCCATAATGACGAGGTCGTCTCGGATTTCAGAGAACAATAGGCTGTTTTGAGTTGAGTTGGCGTTTTTTACTGTAGGTTTTGGCGGAACAGGCGCTGCTGAGCCAGCAGGCGCTGGTCCACTTGTAACAGGAGTCATTGCAGGTGGCATGGCAGAAGGAACAGCCCCCGCGGCAGGTGTGATTGGGGTGATAGGACCAAATTGATTGTTTGGTGGCATGTGACTTAGCTTCCCACTCCCTCATTATTAACGCCGCTCACCTCTGGTGAACCATTATCGTAGGGAGAC
>SCSZ01000010.1 GCA_004322265.1 Patescibacteria group bacterium | reverse complement strand
CGTTACGCGCGACATTCCAAATGTGAGCGAAGAATCGCTTCGCCACCTTGATGAGAGTGGTATTGTACAGCTCGGTTCAGAGGTTAAGGCTGGTGATGTCTTGGTTGGTAAGATTACACCTAAGGGTGAACAAGAACTATCAAGTGAAGAGCGCTTGCTCCGTGCGATCTTTGGTGAAAAAGCCAAGGACGTTCGCGATACATCACAGCGCATGAACAATGCCGGTGGTGGTAAGGTTGTTGGTGTTAAGATCTTTAGCCGTGAAAACGGACATGAACTTAAGGCTGGCGTTCTGATGCAGATTCAGATCTTCGTTGCACAGCTTCGTAAGATCTCTGTCGGGGACAAGTTAGCTGGACGACACGGTAACAAGGGTGTTGTTGCCAGAATCCTTCCAGTCGAAGACATGCCGTTCATGGAAGATGGTACTGCAGTCGACGTAGTCCTGAACCCACTTGGTGTGCCATCTCGTATGAATATCGGACAGCTGTTCGAAACTCACCTTGGTATGGCTGCTCGTGCACTTGGCTACAAGGTTGCGACTCCACCATTTAACGGTGTTCCAAATGATGTCATTAGTAGCGAACTTGTTAAGGCTGGCTTTGCGTCAGATGGTAAGTTCCAACTATTTGATGGTCGTGATGGTAGTCCATTCGAAGAGCGCACCACAGTTGGTGTCATGCACATGATTAAGCTGCACCACATGGTTAGCGACAAGATTCACGCACGTTCAACTGGTCCTTACACAATGGTTACTCAACAACCACTTGGTGGTAAAGCACAAAACGGTGGTCAGCGATTCGGAGAGATGGAAGTTTGGGCTCTGGAAGCTTATGGTGCTGCTGCAACACTTCAGGAAATGATTACGATCAAATCTGACGATGTTTACGGACGAGCTAAGGCTTACGAGTCAATCATTAAGGACGAACCGATCGTTGGTCCGAAGCTTCCTGAATCATTCAACGTGTTAGTCAAAGAACTTCAGGGTCTTGGACTTCGTGTTGATCTGCTTGATGAGTCTGAGGACGCGATTATCGACGCCGAACAAGTCATCGGAAGTGTCATTAATGGTGAGCCAGTTGCTGCCATTCCTGATCTTGGTGAAGATGGTGAAATCGAAGAAACTGTTGTTGACGAAGCAGATGACTTCGGTGATCTCGGTGATGGTGTATCGATTCAAGATATAGATGAAGTAGAAGAAATCAAGGAGGAGGCGTAATATGAGTCGCATTTTAGCAAACAACGGAATTGCAGACTTTGACGCAGTTCGCCTCGCAGTTGCGAGTCCCGAGGATATCCTGAAATGGAGCCACGGTGAAGTTACAAAACCTGAGACGATTAACTATCGTACTCAAAAACCAGAGCGTGATGGTCTGTTCTGTGAACGAATCTTTGGCCCAGTCAAAGACATCAACCCACACGACAACAAGCTAAAGGGCGTTCGTTCACGCGAAGCAGCGATCGACAAGAATGGCGACCTCGTTACCAAGTCCATCGTTCGTCGTGAGCGCATGGCGCACATTACTTTGGCCGCACCAGTTGCTCACATCTGGTTCATGCGTGGTACACCGTCTGCAATGTCGCTACTACTTGGTATCACTGTTCGCAACCTTGAGCGCATCGCTTACTTTGCGACATATGTCATCCTAAAAGTTGACGAGACAAAACGTGATCAGTACCTAGCAGATCTAGAGGCTGAGACCGAAGCCGGTCGTGCTGCGATCAAAATTCGTTACGAACGTGAAGCTGGTACGGACGAAGAAACTCCTGACCCATCAATTGATGTAAAGGCACTCGCTGAAGCAATGTCTCGCGAAGTTGAAGAGCTCAACGAGAATTACCAGGTCAAGAAAACACAGCTTGATAGCCTAACCAAGGGCGCCTTGATCAACGAAGTCGATTTCCGTAATCTTCCAGAAGAGTACGAAGATCTCGTCGAAGTTGGTATGGGTGGACTTGCACTTAAGGCTTTGCTTGATGAAATCAAGTTGCCTGAGCTGATCAAACAACTTTCAGAAGAAGTCGAGAGCGCGAAGGGTCAACGTGAGAAGAAGCTCCTGAAGCGCCTCAAGGTGCTTGAAGGAATGGCAGCTGCTGGCATTAAGCCATCAAGCCTAACTTTGACTGTTCTGCCTGTGATTCCTCCAGATCTTCGCCCAATGGTACAGCTAACTGGTGGACGATTTGCAACGTCAGACCTTAACGACCTTTACCGTCGTGTGATTAACCGTAACAACCGTCTCAAGAAGCTGATTGACCTTAACGCTCCTGAAGTGATTCGTCGTAACGAAATGCGTATGCTTCAAGAGGCAGTTGATGCCTTGATTGACAACTCTGCTGCTCGTGGTGGCCGTGCGGTTAATGCGACCGGTGGACGACGTCGGCTGAAGTCAATTAGCGACATGCTAAAAGGTAAGCAGGGACGATTCCGTCAGAACCTTCTTGGTAAGCGTGTAGACTACTCAGGTCGTTCTGTGATTGTTGTTGGTCCAAAGCTAAAGATCAACCAGTGTGGTCTACCAAAGCAAATGGCACTCGAATTGTTCAAACCATTCGTTATTTCATGGTTGATTCGTGGTGAATACGCCCACAACATTCGTTCAGCTACTCGTTTGATCGAAGCGGGCGATGCACTTGTCTGGGACGCACTTGACGCGGTTATCGAAGGTAAGTACGTATTACTTAACCGTGCTCCATCGCTTCACCGTTTGTCTATCCAGGCATTCCAGCCAAAATTGGTTGAAGGTAAAGCAATCCACCTGCACCCACTTGTAGCCAACGGTTTCAACGCTGACTACGACGGAGACCAGATGGCTGTTCACTTGCCGCTTTCTAACGACGCGCAGCGTGAAGCTCGCGAGCTAATGAGTGCAACCAACAACCTTCTAAAGCCTGCAGATGGTGCGCCAGTTCTGAACATTGGTCAGGACGTTGTGCTGGGTAACTATTACCTAACCTACAACAAGCCAAGTGCTCAGACTGACAAGATCAAGTCTTACAGCTCTGTGTACGAAGCCGAAATGGCCTATGACAACAAGAGTATCCAACTTCAGACGCCAATTCGCGTTATGGCAAAGGGTGAAATTCGTGAAACGACTCTCGGACGAGTCTTCTTTAACGAGATTTTGCCAAAGGATTTCCCTTACGACAACAATGTTCAGTCCAAGAAACAGCTTAAGAAAGTACTTGCAAAGATCTTTAACGATTACGATGCTGAAACGACCGCTCAAACGGCTGACCGCATGAAGGGTCTTGCTTTCCGGTTCGCAACAATTGCTGCTGTATCGACTGGTAAGGACGACTACCTACACTTTGACGAGATTGCTGAGTTCGTTGCCGAAGGTGATGCAAAGACTGCACTCATCTCTGAGCAATTCGACCAGGGTCTGATCACTGAGGACGAACGCTACAGCCTAACTGTTGCCTCATGGCGTGCAGTTGACCGTAACGTTACCGACTTCCTACAGGGCAAATTAAAGGACATGGACACCAGCATTAGTGTGATGGTGAACTCCGGTGCACGTGGTGATATTTCAAACGTTAAGCTCGCGAGCGCTATGGTGGGAATCATGGTGGACGCCGCTAACCGCGAAATTGAGCTACCAATCCGAAGTAATTACCGCGACGGACTCAGTTCACTCGAGCAATTCGTAGCAACACGTGGTGCTCGTAAGGGTCTGATTGACACCGCACTTAAGACTGCCGACTCAGGTTACCTGACTCGTCGTCTCGTTGATGTGTCTCAAGACGTCTTTACAGTTGAGGACACTCCTGATAACGACGATGGATTCAATATCTACCGCTCAGAATCAGAACTCACTATGATCGACTTCGGTAACCGTCTATTTGGACGATTTACCGCAGAGGCTATTCCTGGCCACATCGGTGCAGACGAGCTGATTACTCGTGAAGTTGCTGACAAGCTTGAAGCGGATGCATCAATCGAATCTGTAAAGATTCAGTCTGTTCTAACCACTAAGAACCTTCGTGGTATCCCACAAAAGAGCTACGGTATCGACATGGCATCAGGAAAACTAGTGAGCGTTGCTCAACCAGTTGGTGTTATCGCAGCGCAATCCGTCGGTGAGCCAGGTACACAGCTGACACTAAAGACCTTCCACGCAGGTGGAGTTGCGGGTGGAGACATTACCCAGGGTCTACCTCGTGTTGAAGAGTTGTTTGAAGCTCGTTCACCAAAGGGACAAGCATTCGTTACAGAACTAACCGGACTTGTGGATGTATGGGAAGATGGCAAGAAATATGTCGTCCAAGTTACTCCAGAAGCTGGCCACGTTGAGCGCCTCGAGCTTGAAGGTCGCACAGCGACTGTCAAATCTGGTAGTAACGTTAAGGTTGGTGATGTCCTTGCGACAGGTGAGAGTGAGTCTAAACCTCTCGTTGCACCATTCGATGGCCTGGTTGAAGTAACCAAGAAGATGATTATTATCGCAGCAAACGCAAGTTCGCCTGTGAAGTACGAAATTCCTGGTAATACTCAGCTAACAGTTAAGGCTGGCGATGTTGTTGAAGCCGGTGATCGCCTGACGATCGGTTCTCTTAACCTTCACGACCAAATGCGTCTAAAGGGTACAGAGGCGGCACAACGTTACATTATTAACGAAGTGCTTCGTATCTATGCTGCACAGGGTCAAGACGTTGCTGATAAGCACCTTGAGATCATTGTGCGCCAGATGTTCAGCCGTGTTCAGATCGAAGATCCAGGAGACTCTACGTTCGTAACTGGCGATATCGTTTCTAAGGCTGCAGTTGTTGAGGCTAACGCGATTCTTGCTGCTGATGGCAAAGAGCCCGTCAGTTACACACAACTACTGCTTGGAATTACCAAGGTATCAATCTGGTCAGATAGCTTCCTGTCTGCTGCATCGTTCCAGGACACAACCCGTGTACTGATCAACGCGGCAGTATCTGGTCGTGTTGACCGCCTGCATGGCCTAAAGGAGAATGTGATCATTGGTCGCAAGATCCCAGTAGGTACGGGTGCCCGCCGTGCTGATGGCTCACTGCTTAGCGATGATGAATTGGTAACAGAAATTACCGAAGACATCGAACTCGCAGCCTAAAAAAAGCAAATAAAAAGCCCCTAACGTATAATTTGGGGCTTTTTATTTGTGCGATATATACTTAAGGCATGACGAACGAGCATGATTCCGAGCACACGACGCCATCAGTTCAGGGACAAATTGACGCAATGGAGATCCAAGACCTAAATATACGGCGGATGACGTTTGCTTTAGGGAAGCCTGAAATGAAAGGCTGGCTATTTATCATGGGGGTCATTGATGAACAAGACGCCGGCCCAGGCTTTTCACGAAATGCGCAAGGCGTACCAGTACTTGGACCAGAAGCGATACAAAGTATGAATATGCAGGTAATCCGGTTACATGATGAAGACGATAAAGAGGCCATATAGGAACCTCGTAATCTGATATTATTTATTTGAGTACTTTTGGTCTGATGATTGCGTGTTCGTGTTGAACCAACTCTTCAAGGGCTTTACAGATATCATCTTCATTGAAGGTTATGTCAGTTGCTTTACGCAACTTACGTCGTATTGCTCCAACAACTTCGGATGTGTAAATATGTTTTGCCAAATTACTGGGAGTCAATGCATCAAAACGCTTCCAGTACTCGGTTAGTTCTTGTTTAACGACATTTTGCTTACATAAATGGACAATATTTTCGGATGCTAATTTTATTGTTTGCAAATCGCCTAAATCAAAGTCAAAGACTTTATGTACGGCAATTGGTTTTCCGAAAATAACGCGATAGAGTTGGATTTGCTTACCATTAAATAAGAGAATCCAATCAATACCTTCATTGGCGGCATAGCTCAAACTCTGACGCAAATGCCGTTCATTAAGATCTAACTGAATTGCTTTAACCTCGATCACAAAATGTTTTTTGCGTGCAAGTTGGATAACGTAGTCTGCATATTCTCCACGAATATTATACTCAGTTTTAATATCCTCAAGCTCTACATAGCCTAGGACGTCAGTCAGGAAGTAGTTAACCATTAAACGAGTAGCAGATTCATCTAATTTTAGATTCTCTTTTCGCGTTAGATATTTCTTACGATACTCCCTCAGACGTTTTTCTAGATGCTTTTTCTGATTATCTGTTGCCATATTAACTAACACTATACACTAAAACACTTTAGAATTCATATTATCTTCTTTCCAAGGTTCAACCTTGGAAGGTGTAAAAACGAATGATTATTGGTTATGCTTGAAGCAGAATAAACTGAGTGCTATGTTTAAGCCATGATAGAAAGTGAATATGCTGCGAATGTAAAGTGTCCTGCGACAGGTGAGCCATGTGAGAAACTTGTTCAATTAAGAGAGATGTACACCAGTAATCACGACCAGCCCGAAGTAACAGAGGCAATGAGACAAGATGATTTAGGTAAGCTTAGTCGGGCAATTACCGGATATGGTGCTGTTCGCTCGTGTGAGCTTGTTGATCAAGCCTCTTAGTTCATCCTGGTCTCGACATTGCGGACATAATTTGATACAATAATAGGTGAGTTTCCTCTTATGAAACGTGTGAGTTATTTGAATGTGTACAAACTCATGCGAAAAAGTAAGTATGACACAGGGCGGATATGCTGAATCCAATCTGTAAAATAGTAATAGAACGCTGAAGATATTTGAAACAAACGTTTCATTTATGGATTGCATCGTTCTAAATTTAATTGTAAATAAACTGGAGTATTAATGCCTACAATCAATCAATTAGTACGAAAGCCTCGTAAGACTGCTATCAAGAAGAGTAAGTCGCCTGCGCTTGGACGTATTTATAACGCACTTAAAACACGTTATACCAACCAAGATGGCCCACTCAAGCGTGGTGTCTGTATCAAGGTAACAACAAAGACACCAAAGAAACCTAACTCTGCACTTCGTAAAGTTGCACGTGTCCGCCTAACTAACGGTCAAGAAGTATGGGCTTACATCGGTGGCGAAGGTCATAACCTACAGGAACATGCTGTTGTGCTGGTTCGTGGTGGTCGTGTGCCGGATCTTCCAGGTGTTCGTTATCATATCGTTCGTGGTGCACTTGACCTTCAAGGTGTTGCAAAACGCCAACAAGGCCGTTCAAAGTACGGTGCCAAGAAGGAAGCCAAGTAGTGGCCCGAGGTCTTAGTGAGCACATGGAGGCTCGCATCATAGACCAGGGCATTCGCGGTCAAGAATTCGACGCAATTATTAGAGGAGAAGCACCTGTTATCCCAACTAGTCCAGAGGCCACAGCAGCCAGAATCGGCGCACTCCTCGACCTGGGTGCAGAAGCGCTCGTAAGGACCGACACAAGACCAATTCCGGTCGTTGTAGAAAATGTCGACACACTAGAATTACCAATCATTAATCCAGATCAAATCGCAGGAGAATTATAAGATGCCACGTAAAGTAACCGCAAGCTTGCAACGCAAGCTGAATCCAGACCGCAAGTACCAAAGCGTACTTGTTCAACGCCTAATCAACAAATCAATGCTTGATGGCAAAAAACTTATCGCAGAGCGTGCTGTTTATGCAGCGCTTGAGACTGCTGCCAAGAAATTAAACAGCGAAGAACCACTCGAAGTTTTCGAGCGGGCTCTTAAGAATGTCTCACCAAACTTCGAAGTTAAATCTCGTCGTGTCGGTGGTGCAAACTACCAGATTCCATTCCCAGTTGCTGGTCACCGTCAGTTGCACTACGCCTTTTCATGGCTTGTTCAATCCGCACGTGCTCGTAAGGGTATTCCATACTCGCAATGTTTAGCACTCGAGATTATCGATGCATATAACGAAGCCGGCGCTGCCTTCAAGAAGAAGGAAGACACTCACAAGATGGCTGAAGCTAACCGAGCCTTTGCTCACTTTGCAAGGGGTTAGTTATGGCTGAAAGAACAGTTCCTCTTAAAGATCTTCGAAATATCGGTATTATCGCGCACATTGATGCAGGTAAAACTACGACTACCGAAGGTATCCTTTACCGTACCGGTATTAACCACAAAATCGGTGAAGTTCGTGGTGCCAATGGTGATAGCGCAACAACTGACTGGATGGCTCAGGAGAAAGAGCGTGGAATTACAATCACATCTGCTGCCGTTACTTGTTTTTGGAAAGATCACAAGATTAATATCATCGATACCCCAGGCCACATTGACTTTACCGCAGAGGTAGAGCGTTCACTTCGTGTACTTGACGGTGCCGTAACGATCTTTGACGGCAAGATGGGTGTCGAAGCACAGTCAGAGACTGTTTGGCGCCAGGCCAACAAGTACGGCGTGCCTCGTATCTGCTTCATTAACAAGATCAATCAAACAGGTGGTGATTTCTACAAATCACTTGATACGATTCACAACCGTCTGTCTAAGCAAGCGTTGCCTGTGCACCTCCCAATTGGTTTTGAAAAAGACATCAATGGCGTTGTCGATCTTGTTGATATGAAGGCCTACACGTATACGGACTACGCTGACCACGAATTAGTCCAGGGCGAAATCCCTGCAGATATGCTTGAAAAAGCCAAGAATGCCCGTAGCCTACTCGTTGAAGCAGCCGTTGAAGCTGATGACGAACTATTCGAGCGATTCCTTGAGCAAGGTGAGGACTCAATTACTGAGGCCGAGCTAAAGGCGGCGCTACGTAAGCGTGTTCTTGCTGGTAACTTCTTCCTAGTAAGCGGTGGTGATGGTCGTGGTGTTATCGTTGAAAAACTGCTTGATATCATGGTTGATTACTTGCCTAGTCCTCTCGATGTTGAAGGAATTTGGGGCGTTAACCCAAAGACTGGTGATGAAATCGAGCGTAAGCCAAGTGTGAGCGAACCCCTCGCTGGTCTTGCGTTCAAGATCGCAACTGACCCATTTGTTGGTAAGTTGATCTTCGTACGTGTTTACAGCGGTAAATTATCCGCTGGATCATACGTTTTAAATACGACAACTGGTGAAAAAGAGCGTGTCGGACGAATCGTTCGTATGCACGCTGACAAGCGTGAAGAGATTGATTCAGTCAGTGCTGGTGATATTGCGGCAGTTATTGGCCTAAAGGATACCTTTACCGGTCATACGCTAGCTGACCCTGCACATCCAATTGCACTCGAGAGTATTACATTTCCAGATCCTCCTGTGTCAATTGCTGTTGAGCCAAAGACCAAGGCCGACCAAGAGAAAATGGGTGTCGCCTTGCAACGACTTGCCGAGGAAGACCCGACTTTCCGTGTTCACACTGACGAAGAGACTGGTCAGACAATTATGTCAGGAATGGGTGAGTTGCACCTTGATATTCTGATTGATCGTATGCGCCGCGAATTCAACGTCGAAGCGAATATTGGTGAGCCACAAGTTGCTTTTCGTGAATCAATCCGTGGCACATCTGAGGTTCAGGGTAAACACGCCAAGCAATCTGGTGGACGTGGTCAGTATGGTGATGTTTGGGTCCGATTCGAGCCGAACGAAACTGGTAAAGGTTTCGAATTCTTTGACGCGATTAAGGGTGGTGTCGTTCCTAAGGAATACATCAAGCCAGTTGAACAAGGGATCAAAGAGACCCTTCTTGGTGGAGTTATCGCCGGTTATCCCGTTGTAGATGTCAAAGCGACACTTTACGATGGTAGCTACCACGATGTGGACTCGAGCGAACTTGCCTTCAAACTAGCAGGTGCACTTGCAACTCGTGAGGGTATTCGCCAAGCGAAGCCAATCCTACTCGAGCCTGTTATGCGCCTAGAGGCAACCACTCCTGAGGAATTCATGGGCGACGTTATTGGAGACATTAACTCTCGTCGTGGACGAATCGAGGCTATGGAAGATCTTAGTGGTGGCGCTAAGTTAATCAAAGCGATCGTTCCACTCTCAACTATGTTTGGCTACACCAATGACCTACGCTCAATGAGTCAAGGTCGTGCCGCTAGCTCAATGGAGCTCGCACAGTACGAAGAAGTACCACCGAACGTAGCACAAGAGATCATCGAAAAACGATCAAGTAAATAACAAAAATATATATTATAATACTCCATCTTTCAAAGAGGTGGAGTATTGTATTTTAACGCTACTTATGCTATAATATGCCGATGGTTACGGTCTACGATCTGCACATTGAACAAGATCCTGCCGAGAGACCTCCTCGGTACAGTTCTATTGCTAATGCCGAACATGACATGGTACAAGACGGGACGGATACGACGAGGGCACTTTTCATTGCTGCACAGATAATTTTTGAATTAAATAGACCACATGATGCGACAGACTCCGAATTTTTGACGACACTCATGATGATGCACTACGGGGGGATTGCGCTTGCTGGAAAGACTGATGCGATCGAAGATATAGGCGGCGTTGGAACGTGGAATGTCAGTGGTGCTCATCAGAATCAGCCAGGTCTTGTTAAGGATATTGCTGTTTTACCCCAGTATCAAAAACAAGGTTATGGTTCAGCTATTCTTGAACACATTGAGTCGACGTTAGTAAATGCCGGTACTCAAACGATCGAACTAGCGGCGTCTGACGCAGCACGAGAATTTTACGAAAAGCATGGATACTCACTCCAAATGGGACATAGAATTAGGGGAATGATGTTCAAAGACATATCGGCTCGATAATGTCCTCTAAACCTCTTTACGTACGGTAATAAAAGCTGTATAATCGATCTCATACGTCGTGAGGTGGCTATTATCCTCATGCGAAAATAATTTAAAGGAGAATTAACTAAAATGGCAGATTTCGATCGCACAAAGCCTCATGTCAACGTTGGTACTATGGGCCACGTCGACCACGGTAAAACAACTCTAACTGCTGCAATTACTGCAGTACTTGCAAAGCGTCTACCTAGTGATGTTAACAAGAAGGTTGACTACGCACAGATTGACAACGCACCTGAAGAGCGTGCACGTGGTATTACCATTGCATCATCTCACCAGGAATACGAATCAGAAAAGCGCCACTACGCACACGTTGACATGCCAGGACACGCTGACTACGTCAAAAACATGATCACTGGTGCTGCACAAATCGACGGTGCAATCCTCGTGGTTGCTGCAAACGATGGTCCACTTCCTCAGACTCGTGAGCACGTTCTACTTGCAAAACAAGTTGGTGTGCCAAAGATCCTCGTTTTCCTCAACAAGATGGACCTTGCTGACCCAGAACTCGTTGAACTCGTTGAAATGGACATTCGTGAACTTCTTGCAAAGAACGGCTTCGACGAAGACGCTCCTATCATCAAGGGTTCTGCTACTAAGGCTCTTGAAGGTGATCCTGCTTCAGAAGACGCAATCATGGAATTGGTTCACGCACTTGATGACTACGTTCCAGAGCCAGTTCGCGACCTCGACAAGCCATTCCTAATGCCTATTGAGGACGTTTTCTCAATCAAGGGTCGTGGAACTGTTGCTACTGGTCGTATCGAACAGGGTATCGTTAAGATTAATGACCCAGTTGAAATCGTTGGTATTCACCCAGTACAAAATACTGTTGTTACCGGTATTGAGGCCTTCAAAAAGAACCTTAACCAAGGTCAAGCTGGTGACAACGCTGGTCTACTTCTTCGTGGTATTGAGCGCGAGCAAGTTGAGCGTGGCCAGGTTATTGCAAAGCCAGGTTCAATTACTCCACACACCGAGTTCGAAGCTGAAGTTTACATCCTTAAGAAAGAAGAAGGTGGACGCCACACACCATTTTCAAAGGGTTACAAACCACAGTTCTACTTCCGTACAACTGACGTTACTGGTGAAGTTGAACTTCCAGCTGACAAAGAATTGGTTATCCCTGGCGACACATTAACATTCACCGTTAAGCTTCTTGCACCTATTGCAATGGAGCAAGGTCTTAACTTCGCAATCCGCGAAGGTGGTAAGACTGTTGGTGCTGGTGTTGTTACCAAGATTACTAAATAATTAGATCTCTGATTATCAAAATACCCCCGAGTGATCGGGGGTATTTTATTAAGATTTCGTCGGACCGAGCGTTATGTAATACCGAGACTGTGCACCTTCTCCGTCCGCTTCTATATAGCGTGAGTGTACCTCAATCCTTGAAACATCCTCTCCGGTTAACTCTGCTATTTTCTTTGCTATAGAGGCTTCGTCGGCTTTGGCGTCCCAATAATCGAATACGTCTACGGTAATAGCATAACTGCCTCCTCCTTGTGCATAACTTGACCTGTAACCCTCTATTAGTTGATTAGCAATATTAGCTAGGAGTATAGGTTGGTTCTCTCTTTTTTGTCGCTCAAATGATATTCTTCGTTGCTCTGTTTCAGATTGAACGTTTTGTCGAGCTGCGCTATCTTCCGGTCTAATAAGTGGAGGCATAAGTAAGTTCCTTGTATTGGTTGATTGCGTTAGATTAACATAGATAAAACAGGATGTATAGTTGCATATCTCTGTTAATTTGTTATACTAACACCTGTATTATTAATCGTAGTGACAACTCGGCCAGATAGAACAAGACTAATTCGAGCACGAGGTTACACTACCGCGCTACGCGGGTAGCAAAGGAGCCCCAAACTTATGGCAGCAGAAGCCAAAGAAACCAAAGAGGCCGGACTACGTATTCGTATCCGTCTTAAAGCATATGACCACAAAGTCATCGATCAGTCAGCAAAACAAATCATCGACACAGCGATTCGTACTGGTGCCAGCATTGCTGGCCCTGTGCCACTACCGACTCGTCGTAGTACGTTTACGGTGGTTAAATCTCCACACGTCTACAAAAAAGGTGGTGAGGCATTCGAGATGCGCGTTCACAAACGTCTGATCGATATTACAAACGCCAATCCTAAAACGATCGACAGTCTGCAAAACCTCAGCCTTCCAGCTGGAGTCGACGCCGAAATCCGTATGTAATCATATAACAACAAAATAGCCCGCTAAATCGCGGGCTATTTTGTTAGTAAAGAAAGTTTCTAGTACAACTTCATACTGTCGAACATCAAGGATGCGTTCAAATTCATCGCAAGAATAATCAACTGCATAATGATGATGAACAGGAGTAGGAACGACCAGTAAAAAGTCTGGCGGGTTACTTTTGCATTGAGAAATGGTGTGTCGGCAGCTAACTTAAGCGTGTGGTATTCGACAGACTTTGATACCGACGATTTTTTAGCGTGGCTTTTAACGGATGTCTTACGTGTTTTTGATGTTGTTGATTTCTTTTTAGTAACCATATGTACTCCTAGACTAACTATATAGAATCAGTATACTACCACGAGAGATAAACACAAGCGTTTTTAATAATCGCCACCACTGAGACCCCAGTACTCTTCCAGAGTACTAATACCTCGCATCTTCATATCCTGAGCAACAGCAGCACCAACATATCTGTAATGCCACTCCTCGGTTTCGTATCCTGTAATGGATTGCTTACCATCGGGGTAACGTTGGATGAAGCCGTAATCTGCGGCATGAGTCTGCAGCCAATTATATTGAGTTGTACTTATAAAACAGCTGAGCGTGCATGAACCGGCTTTAACATCCACCGCAAGTCCTGTTTGGTGTTCACTATAGCCCGGGCGGGCACTATAGGTGTCGGCACCAGCCTGACCACTTACCGATATCCAGTAGTTGTATGTCGTAACCTGAGTTGTATAGGAACGATAGCTACTACTGACGCCAAAGGGTTGTCCTGCGGCTGTCGCGGCCATGAACATCTGGTCAAAGCTGTCGGCCGCCTTAGCACTAAGAGTTGCACCGTCAATGTTCACCAGATCAGACGGATAGAATGACAGGGGTACTATACAATGCTTTTTATTAACGAGCACGTCAATAGCAGAGGGGTCGTTATGGCTTGTAGAAGTATTACAAGAGGTAGCAACGGATTGGGTCGGTGCAGGTGTCGTTGAGGCCACTGTGGCTTGGGTGGTCTTTTTTTGCGCAGCAGCGGCAGCAGTTGCCTTTTCTTGCTTAATCTTGGCCAGTAATGCCTCGGTAGACTTCTCATTTGCCTGAGTCGCTTGATCAGTCGCACTAATTGCTTGATTTTGATAGATAATATAAGACGTTATGTAGACTGCAGTAATAACGAGTAATGCTATAACAATTCCTAGTAAATGTAGGTGCTTTTCTATAAAACGCTTAAGATTATGAGCCATACCTGTCTATGGTATACGAACCGGACTGTGAAGTGAAGCGAATGTGCCCTTTACCCCTTGACTCTAACTACTATTCTTGCTATTCTTAATCGGTAACTTATTACGAAAATAATAACTATTCTTGGTGAATTGGTAAGTCCGACAGATTGGATACTGCCTAGCACCAAGAATTTTAAGTGGGAAAGAGACAGTCATGAAGGCGCTTCTGGGTACCAAAATCGGTATGACACAAATAATCAGCGAAAACGGTGTTGCTATTCCTGTAACACTTATTCAAGCTGGTCCTATCACCGTGACTCAGCTAAAGTCTCAGGAAACCGACGGCTATAGTGCGGTTCAGGTAGCATTTGGCGCTGGCAAGAACATCTCTAAAGCCGTTGCTGGACACGTCAAAGCATCTGGCACCACTCCGAAACACATTCGGGAATTTCGTGTAACTGATCTACCTGACGGCATGACCGTCGGAGACACTCTTGATGTCAGCGCGTTTGCGCTTGGCGATATCGTTGACGCAACAGGAACCAGCAAGGGTAAAGGCTTCGCTGGTACCGTAAAGCGCCACAATTTCAACACTAGCCGCTCAACTCACGGTGGTAACGGAAACGTTCGTAAGCCTGGATCAATCGGATCTATGTACCCACAAAAGGTATTTAAGGGTAAGCGAATGGCCGGCCGAATGGGCCACGACCAAGTAACGGTGAAGAACTTGGTGGTTGCCTATTTAGACCCAGAGAGCAATTTGATTGGTCTTCGTGGTGCCGTACCTGGTCCTAAAAAAGGCCTAATAGTAATCGGAGGAAAAGCATAATGGCTGACGCTACTACTGTAAAAGCTACTGCTCCAAAGCCATCTAGCTTGCCTAAAGAAATTTTCAACGTGGAAGTACCGAACCACGAACTATTAAAGCTTGCTTACGATTCATTCCTTGCAAACTCTCGTCTTGCGACTGCAACAACCAAGCAACGTGGTGAAGTCAGTGGTGGTGGTAAGAAACCATGGGCGCAAAAGGGAACTGGACGTGCACGTTTCGGTTCAAGCCGTAACCCAATCTGGCGTGGTGGTGGTATTGTCTTTGGTCCTCGTGGAAACGAGAACTACACCAAGCGCATGACCACTAAGTCTAAACGCGTGGCTCTTCGTCAGGCTCTGACACTTGCAAACACTGATAAGAAGATCGTTGTGCTTGATTTTAAAACAACAGGCAAGACCGCTGAGGCTGTTAAGTTCCTGAAGGACAATAAACTTGAGCGTAAGGTTCTGCTTGTTGTTGATGAGAAGACTCCACAATTGATTCACGCAACCAACAATATTCAGAACTTGCTGCTAATCCGTGCAACCTACTTGAGTGTTTACCATATCCTAAACGCTGATCACATTGTCCTATCTGCTGCATCTGTACCTGTTATCAAGCAGTGGCTTAGCAAGGAGGAGAAATAATTATGACTAACATCGTTATCATTCCTCGCGCAACCGAAAAGGCTTACGGACAGTCGCTAAAGACTAATACCTATGTATTCAACGCGCCTCTAACTTCTAACAAGCAACAAATTGTTGCTGCTGTTGAAGCACAGTTTGGTGTCAAAGTTACTAACATCAAAACCTTAGTCCAAAATGGTAAAGCTGTTCGTTTCTCACGTGGTAAGCGCGCTCAACCTGGTAACACGACACGTAAGGACAGCAAAAAAGCATATGTAACACTTGCCCAGGGTGATAGCATCAAGGTATTTGATGAGGCACCAGCAGCAGAGGAGAAGAAGTAATGGCTATTAAATTATATAACCCAACTACTCCAGCTCGTCGTGGTATGACCACAGAGGACTACAGTGAGATTACAACTCGTAAGCCGCTAAAGAGCCTTGTTAAGAGCAAAAAACAGAACGCCGGACGAAATAACACTGGTCGAATCACTGTTCGACACCGTGGTGGTGGTGTTAAACGACACTATCGTTTGCTGAATCACAAACTTGCTCCGGGACTTACCGTTACCGTCGAGGAAATTGAATATGACCCGAACCGTAGTGCTCGTATTGCTCGTGTGAAAGATCAGTTTGGCCTCTATCACTACATTTTAGCTGATACTTCGATGCAAAAGGGCAAGGTTGTTGTTAGTGGCGAGGACGCTCCAATTGAGAGTTCAAACCGTATGCCACTCTCTCGTATCCCAGTTGGTACTCAGATCTACGCGATCGAAATTACACCTGGTAAGGGTGCACAAATGGTTCGTTCAGCTGGTGCAAAAGCACAGCTTATGGCCAAAGAAGGCGACTATGCACAGGTTCGTCTTCCATCCGGAGAAGTTCGACGTTTCCGTATTGAAGCAACTGCTGCAATCGGCGTGGTTGGAAATGTTCAGCACCAAAACGTCAAGATTGGTTCTGCCGGACGAAATCGTCGTAAGGGAATCCGTCCAGGTGTTCGTGGAGTTGTTATGAATGCGGCAGATCACCCACATGGTGGTGGTGATGGTGGACGCCACGGTACTGGTAAGGCGCCTCGAACTCCATGGGGTCAATTGACTCTTGGATACCGAACTCGCCGACGTAAAGACATCGGTAAGTTGATTATTAAGACGCGTCATGACGCGAAGAGGAAGAAATAACATGAGTCGTTCACTGAAAAAAGGCCCATTTGTTGACTTCAAACTCGCTAAGAAAGTAGCGGCTTTGACTGCAGATGACCGTACTATCATCAAAACTTGGGCACGCGCTAGCACGATTAGTCCTGAAATGGTTGGTCGCACAATTGCTGTTCACAACGGTAAAGTTCACGTACCAGTCTTGGTATCTGAAAACATGGTTGGCCACAAGCTTGGTGAATTTAGCCCGACTCGTAAGTTCCGTAAACACGGTGGAAAGGACAAGAAGTAATGGCTGATACCACGACAATTCGTTCTTACACTAAGGGTATCGATCAGACGCCTCGTAAGGTCGCGCTGGTTGCTAGCCTGGTACGTCGACGCACTGTTGCTGACGCACTTGTTATTCTGTCTCACACACCAAAACGTGCAGCACTTCCTGTCATTAAGGCAATCGAGAGCGCTAAATCTAATGCAGTGAATACCCATGGTCTTGACGCTAAGACACTAACTATTTCGACACTATCCGTTACCGCTGGCACTCGCCTCAAGCGATTCAAGCCTGCAAGTCGTGGACGAGCCCTTCCATTCCAAAAGAAGTCTGCAAACATCCTCGTTGAAGTAACCGGGGAAACCAAGGCTAAGAAAAAACCTGTAACTGCTAAGGTTGAAGAACCAGCGAAAGTAGAGGAGAAATAACATGGGACAAAAAGTAAACCCAATTAGCTTCCGTCTGCAGGTTCACAAGAACTGGGAATCTCGCTGGTTCGCGCCAAAGCGTGATTTCGCTAAGTGGCTCAAGGAAGATATTAAAGTTCGTGAACTAATCGAGAAGCGTTTCGAGAGTCGTCCTACGATTGCTCGTATTGAGATCGAACGTTCTGCTAACTTAATCACCATCACGATTCACACCGCCAAGGCAGGTGTTGTGATTGGACGTGGCGGTGCTGGTGTTACTGAGCTTAAGAGCGCAATCGAAAAGATCACAAGTCTTCCAATCCGCCTTAACATCGAAGAAGTGAAGCGTCCTGAACTATCAGCAAAACTCGTTGCTGAGAATATCGCTCGTCAACTTGAACGACGTGGCAACTTCCGCCGTGCAATGAAAATGGCCGCCCAAAATACTATAGCCGCAGGCGCTAAGGGTGTTCGTATCCAGGTTGCTGGACGTCTTAACAACGCCGAAATGGCTCGTCGTGAAAAGATTATCGAAGGATCTGTACCACTTCACACACTTCGTGCTGATGTTGATTTCCATACCGCAAGGGCTAACGCTCCAGGTGTTGGTATCATCGGTGTTAAGGTATGGGTCTACAAAGGTGAGAGGATCTAGTCATGTTGATGCCTAAGAAACAAAAGTACCGAAAAGTACGCAAGGGTACCAACGAAGGTGTCGCGACTCGTGGTCAGTACATCGCCTTTGGTGATTATGCACTGCAATCACAGGCCAACAATGACATTACTTCACGACAGATTGAAGCCTCACGTCAAGCGATGACTCGTCATATCAAACGTGGTGGTAAAATCTGGATTCGTATCTTCCCTCATATCCCACGGACTCGTAAACCACAGGACGTCAAAATGGGTAGCGGTAAGGGTAACCCAGAGTTCTTCGTCGCTAAGGTAAAGGCCGGAACCGTCCTATTTGAAATGAAGGGTGTTGATGAATCTGTTGCACGCGAAGCTATGCGACTTGCGTCTCACAAACTTCCTGTTAAGACAAAGTTCATCACAAGGGAGCAAGCGTAATGGCTACTGTTAAAAAAACCACTAAGGTTACAAAAAAAGCAGATGAGGTCAATACAATTGATCAACTCCGCGACGATCTTGCTACCAAGACCGCAGATTTACTTCAGGCACGTCGCGGTAACGCAGCTGGAGAGCTTACAAACCCTCGAATCATCACTGTTACACGTAAAGAAATCGCTCGGCTCAACTTTGCTATACATGCAAATGAATTGGCCGCCAGCAAGGAGACAAAATAATGGCTAAGTCATTCACAGGCATCGTTACTTCAGATAAGGCAGATAAGACAATTTCTGTTACTGTTACAAGTCGCGAAACTCACCCAGTATATGGCAAGCAGTACACGGTTAGCCGTAAGTACGCTGCGCATGACGAAGAGAATGCTGCTAAGATCGGCGACAAAGTTGTTATTGTGGAAACTCGTCCAGTTTCAAAGAGCAAGGCATTTCGTCTTGATAAGATCGTTGAGAAATCACGCGGTTCTGTTGAACTAAAGGAAGAGGCATAACATGATTCAGCAAGAAACTCGTCTAAAAGTTACTGACAACAGTGGTGCTAAGGAAATTCTATGTATCCGTGTTCTTGGTGGTACGAAGCGTCGCTATGCTCGTGTTGGTGATATTATCGTTGCGACTGTTAAAACTGCTAACCCAACTGGCCTCGTTAAGCGTAAATCTGTTGTTAAGGCAGTTGTCGTTCGTACTCGCGACCAGATTCAACGTAAAGATGGCAGCACAATTGCGTTTGATGACAATGCAGCTGTTGTTATTGGCGATGACAAAAACCCTAAGGGTACTCGTGTCTTTGGGCCGGTACCACGTGAGCTTCGTGATCTAGGCTATGCCAAGATTATCAGCCTTGCACCGGAGGTTCTATAATATGGCTACTGTAAAACGAATTCGAACTGGCGACACGGTGAAGCTTATCAGCGGTGCAAACAAGGGCGTAACTGGTAAGGTCCTAAAAGTCCTTGCTAAAAAGGGTACCGTTCTTGTTGAAGGTGTTGGCAACAAGCACCGACACGTCAAACCTACTCAACTCAACCCACGTGGCGGACACAAAGACATTCACGTCCCAACTCCAATTCACAAAGTTGCGTTGGTTGTTGATGAAAAGTCAAGCAAAACCAGTCGTGTGGGATTAATTAAAAACGCTGATGGCGGCACTACCCGTGTCGCTCGTCAGAATAAAGATAAGGAGATCAAGTAATGGTTGCAACAACTACTACCACTCCTCGCCTGAAAGCCTTGTACAAAGATACGATTGTCAAGGAACTACAAGCCGAACTCAAACTTGGTAATATTCACGAAGTTCCAAAGCTAGAGAAAATTGTAGTCAGCGTAGGAACTGGTAAAAATAAAGATGACAAGCGCTACTACGAAGTTGTTCGTAATACGCTTACTAAGATCACTGGCCAATATCCAGTTGATCGTATGGCCAAAAAATCTATTGCCGGATTTAAAATCCGTGCTGGACTGAACCGTGTCGGTATCAGTGTAACGCTCCGCGGAGCTCGTATGTACGAATTCCTTGACCGTCTTGTTAACGTGGCTTTACCGCGTGTGCGCGACTTTCACGGCGTTAGCGTCAAAGCCTTCGATAAGGCTGGCAATTACAGCCTCGGCATCGTTGAGCAATCAATTTTTCCAGAACTCACATTTGAAGAGACTCAAGTCCTTCATGGACTCCAAACTAACCTTGTTATCACTGGCGGAAGCCCTGCTCACAGCCGTGCACTACTCGAAAAGTTTGGTATTCCGTTTGAGAAAACAGGAGGAAAGCGTTAATGGCTAAGAAATCTGCAGTCGCTAGGGATGAAAAGCGCAAGAAAATGATTCTAAAGTTCGCAGCAAAGCGTGCTGAATTCAAAGAGCTTGGTGATCAGGAAGGCTTGGCGTCACTGCCAGCCAACAGTTCACCGACTCGCTGGAAAAACCGCGATAGCTTGCATGGACGCCCACGTGGTTACATGCGCCGTTTCGGGCTGAGTCGCATTAACTTCCGCGAAAAAGCAAGTAAGGGCGAAATTCCCGGTATAACAAAGAGTAGTTGGTAGGAAAGGAAACGAATATGTCATTACAATCAACTGACCCAATCGCTGACCTACTAACTCGCATTCGAAACGCAGTTATGGTCGGCAAAAACGAAATCCGTGTCCCTTCATCTAAACTGAAGGTTACGGTCGCTAAGGAATTAGTTAAGGCTAAGTACCTAGTAGATGTAAAAGTAGAAAGTGCAAAACCACGTGATATTTTGGTCGTTACGATCAACAAACCTGGTGAGAACTCTACGATCAACGAGATTACTCGTATGAGTAAACCAGGACGACGTGTCTACGTAGCTGGATCAGATATCCCTCGTATTAAAAGCGGACGTGGTATGGTACTAATCTCAACAAGCAAGGGTGTCATGCCTGGACATGTTGCGTACAAACAAAACATCGGCGGTGAATTACTGCTGAAGGTATATTAGAAATTTAAAGGAGAATAGATATGAGTCGAATCGGAAAACTACCAATTCAAATCCCATCTGGCGTGACAATCACGGTCGACACTGATGCTATTACCGTTGTTGGTCCAAAAGGCCAATTGGTAGTACCTCATTTGTCAGACGTTACTGTTGCTCTAGAGGATGGCTTCGCTGTTGTTACCCGCAAGGATGACCAGCGAATTGCAAAAGCACAGCACGGTTTGCAGCGCGCACTATTAAATAATGCTGTTGATGGCGTTACCAAAGCTTTCGAAAAGAAGCTTGAAGTAAACGGTGTCGGTTACCGCGTAAGTGGTGGCGGACAGACAATTGAGATGGCTCTAGGCTTCTCACACCCTGTACATTACACGGCACAAGATGGTGTAACACTTGCTGTTGATAAAATGACTATTACGGTCGCTGGTATCGACAAGCAACAAGTTGGCCAAGTCGCTGCCGAGATCCGTGCGTTGAAGAAACCTGAACCTTACAAGGGTAAAGGTATTAAATATGCTGACGAAGTTGTGCTTCGTAAAGCTGGAAAGACTGGTAAGTAATATGGCTAATCTTGCAAATAAATTACGAAACCTAGGACTTCGCAAGAACCGTGTTCGTGCGAAGGTATCGGGAACTGCCGAGCGACCTCGCCTGACCGTTACTATCTCTAACAAGCATGTTAGCGCTCAAATTATTGATGACGTCGCTGCTAAGACTCTAGTCTCAGCAAGTACTGTCGGTACAAAGCAGACGGGTACTATTACAGAGCAGGCCACCTTTATTGGTACAGATATTGCGAAAAAGGCAAAAACAGCAAAGATTAAGAGTGTTGTATTTGACCGTAACGGTCGTCAGTACGCAGGACGCTTAAGCGCACTTGCAGACGCAGCACGCGCAGAAGGATTGGAGTTTTAATATGGCTGATATTATTGAAAACGCAGCCCCAGTAGCAGCACCAGTACCTACAAGTTCTCCTAACCGAGGACAAGGCGGCCAGAATAATCGTGGTAATCGCCGCGACCAGGGCCCAGTAGAGCCAAAGCAATTTGAAGAAGTTGTAATTAACATCGACCGTGTCTCACGCGTCGTAAAGGGTGGACGACGCTTCCGATTCAAGGCACTTGTTGTTGTGGGAGACCGTAAGAGCAAGGTTGGCGTTGGTGTTGCCAAGGGCGCTGACGTACAGGCTGCCGTAGCTAAGGCAACTGACGTGGCGAAGAAACACATGACGACTATTGCCATTGATGGCGACTCTGTACCACACGAATCCGAAGTACGATTCTCTGGTGCTCAGGTACTTCTTAAGCCTGCCGCTCCTGGTACTGGTATTATCGCCGGTGGTGTTGTGCGAACAATTATCGGCGTAACTGGCATTCGTAACTTGCTTTCTAAATCACTTGGATCTACAAACAAGGTGAACATTGCCTACGCAACTGTCGGCGCGCTTACGAGCATGGTACCAAAGGATGAATGGCTAAACGCTCCAGTTAAGAAAGTCACCACGAAGAAGGAGACTAAGTAATGAAATATCACGAACTACAAGTATCCGCTACTCCTGATCGCAAGCGTGTTGGACGTGGTATTGCCGCTGGTCAAGGTAAAACTGC
>SCSZ01000009.1 GCA_004322265.1 Patescibacteria group bacterium | reverse complement strand
CGTTGATACTATGTCATTTAGCCCCAAGGGAGACTATTTAGTTGTTCAGTCTGGTGCGGCTTTTGAAAGTTACGACATCGAGCATCGCCTAATGGCTGATTACACACTGATAACTGAGCCAGGTGTCTCTGTCCCGGCTATAAAGTGGCTCGACGATAATCACACCTATACGGACTACAATGGCAATTTGGTGATGCGCGAATTTGATGGTGCGAACGCCTCGACACTTAACCAGGTTACACCTACGCAAGGCGTCGCGTTGACTCAAAATGGTAAGTTTATTTATAGCATCGGCAAGACAGCGGCTGGCTTCCAACTGCAACGTGTACGAATGATCCTATAATTTCCACGCTAGGTTGTATCTATCGTTTCTCTAAGATTGCCCTACGCGCCTTGAAGTTCACGTTTAGCGATGTAACTTCAAGGGCTGCAGTCGCTTAATAATCTTTTCGGAAAAATGGACAAAACCTATCTGGCTCAGCCTCCGAAGAGTCGTTCGAATAGTGTTGGCGAACTACCAGGGATCTCCGTTGTTGCTTGGTTTGTCGTTGAGGTCGGAGCGGCTGTTGACGTCGTAGGGTCTGGGCTTACCTGCTGCGCGGTAATCAGTAGTCGATGGAGTGCTGTTCCGACGGGCGTACACGTTAGGAGTGTCAAAATAGGTTGAGTTGTTGGGTATACTAATGCGCTGACGTCGGTGGGCTCGACGACCTGCTTTTTAGTAACGGTATAAGTGTAGCGAATGCTGTGGTAGTTAAGGTAAATACTATCCCCTGTGTCGAGTTTGTCGAGCTGGGCAAAAATGAACTTGTAGTCGCCACCATCCAGCAGGTCGTTACTGCTGTGTCCGGCGAGGACGGTATTACCGACTTGACCCGGATGACTGCTGGCGCCCGGGATTGCAAATTGTGCGACGCCTTTGGCCATGGCTGCCATCTGTGAATTATAGTCATTACCGACGTCGTACAGAACTGGTACGTCAACGTTGATCTTCGGAATAATCAGTAGTGGATCTGCCGGAACCGCAACGTTGTTTGATGGGTCGATGACGATGTTTTGAGGATCGATAGCACCTGGACTTACGTATGCCATAACTGTGCCGATCAACAGCTGGTTGTATTGCAAGAAAGCAAAGACTAATACGACCAGAACAGCCGCGGTAATTGGGACAAAGTGTCGACTTTTACGAACCTTTTTAGCTGATTCCGTAACACGAGATAATAGTTTCTGACGGAGGTCGAATAGCGCTTCGTCCTGGGTTGAGCTTTCTTGTTGTGTCTGCTCTTCCTGGTGCGTAAAGACCGCCTCACGAGTTGTTGATATAGGTGTTGGTTGCGTTTGAATTGATTGCTTGGCTCGTTCGAGGTGATGTGTGTAATAGCCCTCGTAATACTTTTGATAATAGGTTTGCCAGGCGCTATGATATTGCTTCCATTGTTCAAGAACTGGTTGTGGATTATCCTGGTGAGTTCGTTCATACGGATTATCCTGTTGGACTGGTTCGGCTTTGGCCGCAACCGTTTGCTCACCCGGATGGTTATAGATATTTTCGATTTGAGCCCGCACAAGATTTGCTGCTGCGGCTTGGTCTGCGGGCACATCACTCGCCGACTGCTGTGGCGTAGTCGGTTGATTTGCAGGGGTCGGTTGGTTATCGTCGGGGCTCATGTATATAGATTCCTAATCAGATCTATTGTACAATACATTGGTACGAGCCGCTACGATGCCTATGCTTCTCGGCTTCTTTTATATCTAGTGCCGACACGCGAGGAATTGGTAGACAGTTATTTAACATTTTGTGCCGCGATGGTGGAATTGGTAGACACGCAAGACTCAAAATTTTGTGTTCGCAAGGACGTGCCGGTTCAAGTCCGGCTCGCGGTACCAAATGCTAAATAACTCACGTATCAAAACTTGACATTTCACTGATTTATATTCTGCAGAGGACGGACCTCTGCTCAGCTAATTCTCAGGATTATAATAAAAAATTTAAACTATAACAGACTTGCAGTAACACTTTCGATTGTTTTTTGGGGATTCCAGAGCCAGTAGACGGCTGCCTTCGCTGCGGTATTGCCGCGCCAAATTGCCATTGGATTGTTCCAGGGCGTCGAACTTACTTCCCCACCGCTTGCAACTAACAGCTGGTCCTTGAACAATACGGTAATTGAAATCGGATATGTAATGGTAAATTTGTGAATCGCCTCGACAAGACTCGACAGCTGCATACTAAACGTTAATACTTTCGGGTAATAGACCAGTTGAAAGAGTTTTTGTAGCTGAGCAAACGACACTACTAGTAGCGTATCGGGGCGTTCGACGACACTAGAACTAGCGTTTTTAATCAAATCCACTGCATCGCGAGTAATCGTGAGCGGCCCTGAATAATCACGCAAAAAGTCTTCGTAAACGATAGCAGTTTCGCTGTTTCGTCCTGCATCACCAATCATCAAAACGGCCGTCGCCCAGCCTCCGAGCGCTTTCATCTCGGTGATTGAATCCTTGGCGAGACTGCCTGATGGATTCGTTGCGCCGTAAACGACATCGGTCATAATAGATGGAATTGATTTCTTGAGACCATCGGGCAGGAGTACTCGTATCTCGCCTACCCCGGCCTGTGAACTGACCCCATAAGCTTCGGCGACACCGGAAAACCCGAGTTTGTTGCCACCAATAATGCCGAGGCGCCCTGATTGGGAACGCCGTTCGGGCTTGCTCCATTCGATATCTGGATAGAGCGGCTCGCCGACGGTCTGTTTGTGCCAATACTGATGCTCCATGATTATTTTAGTGTAGCATCACGGCCCCGAAGCGTATAATGAGTGGGTGGATAAAGATCTTGATGGGTATGAAAAACAGACGGCACACCGAATCGATATAATCGATAAAAAATTAGGTGATGCTAGCGCGACTGAACGTGCCAAACTTATCAAGGAAGCTCAAATTATGTATGACTATCACACCATTCGTGTGCGTGATTTTCAAAACGAACGTCTGGTCCATTTACTGGTTACCTTCTTCTTTGCAGGGCTATGGCTGTTATCTGCGGCTGGTGGATTATATGTGTTAACTCTAGCGGCCGATCCTAGCGGGCCAATGCTAAATATTCTGGCGTGGACGTTATGCCCGCTCTTGCTGCTGACTGAATTATTCTATGTGCGACATTACTACAAATTGGAAAATGGGACACAGGCACTATATAAGCTGACGAAAAGATTACACACGATTATAAAAATTTCTATTGAAAACTAAGATAGTACGTAAAGTCCGTCTGAGTTTTTCTCGAGTGTGTAGGCCATACTTTTGCGTTCGACAACAATTTTCCAGCCTTTGTCTTTGGCAATTTCAAGGAGTTTTGCATCTGGGTTAAAAGCGATTGGATGATCAACAAGGGCTAACATCGCCGCATCACCAGACGTGTCGCCGATTGCGTATGAATCGTGCCAGTCGAGTCCGTGTTCTAGGACAACTTGTTTTAGGAGCGTGTCCTTTTGTCCATAAATTTCGCGTTTAATCGCGACTAATTTGTCATCACTAAATTCGTAGTCTAGACCGAGGGCAATATCAATATTGTAAGTACGAGCAAATCGTTCAACTAATGTCTGTTGGGAGCCACTGATGACAATGGTCGTATATTGCTGAGTCTGGAGTTCCCTCAATAAGTCTCGTGTGTAATGATAGAGTACTTTACCCTTTACGGTTACGATGCGATCCGATATCTCCTCAAGAAGCTGTTTGTCGATACCGACGATACCTGCGTTTAACGCTTTGACTAGGCCGCTCTCATATACGCTCCAATCGAGACTTCCTTGGCGCCATTTACGACGATCCTCGATAACTGGATGTGCGACGCTTGTATCAATGACTCCGGCCTCGACGAGCTCGTCGAATAATTCGTGAAAGAACTGCCAATGAAAGATTGTTCCGTCGATGTCAAAGACAGCGAAGCGCTTACTCATACGTTCAGCTCAATGCTCACTGGACAGTGGTCGGAACCAAGAACATCAGGATGGATTGATGCGCCCGTAACTTTGTCTGCGATAGATTTACTTGCCAACCAATAATCAATCCGCCAACCAATATTCCGCACTCGTGCGTTGGCCCAGTGTGTCCACCAGCTATAGGCATCTTTTTCGTCAGGATGGATAGAGCGGAACGTGTCGACAAAACCAGCAGTCTCGAATGTATCAAAACCTTCACGTTCTTCATTTGTGAAGCCGTGCTTACCAACATTTGCTGCAGGATTAGCTAGGTCGATTTCGCTGTGCGCGACGTTCAAATCCCCACAGAATAGTACAGGCTTGGTTTTTTCTAATTCCTGAACATGTTCCAGGAAGGCCGGGTCCCATTGTTTGTGCCTCAGATCGAGTCGCGACAAATCACCTTTTGAGTTTGGAGTATAAACCGTAACAACCCAAAAATTATCAAATTCTGCAGAGATGACACGACCCTCTTTACTCGGGTCGCCATAACTATCACCGGCTAACTTATACTTTTTGGCAATGTCATCAGCAAATCCATAGACGATCGCCATAGGTTTGGTTTTGCTAAAAATTGCGGTGCCACTATAGCCTGCCTTGTCGGCGCTATTCCAATATTGTTCGTAGCCAGGTAGGTCAAATTCGACCTGTTCTTGCTTGGCCTTGGTTTCCTGAAGACACAAAATGTCAGGCTGATGATCTGTAAGGAATTTCTGAAACGTACCTTTATTAAGGACTGCTCTAATTCCATTTACGTTCCACGAGTATAGTTTCATATCTTTATTATAACCCTAGGTGTTCTTCATGGCTCGAGAAGCTTCACGTTCCTGGTCGCGACGTTTGAGTGTCTCGCGTTTGTCGTAGTTTTTCTTGCCCTTGCCGAGTGCGATAACGACTTTGATATATTTACCTTTGGTGAGAAGTCTGAGGGGTACAATCGTCATGCCTGTTTGCTTGCGGGCATACAGTTCATCGATTTGTTTACGCTTCGCGAGGAGCTTACGCGGCGCGGTGTCGATGGATCTGGCACCAGGTTTATTCTTTTCGTTAATCTTAAGACTAAAACTGGCGTTATTGAGCCATAATTCATCATTACGAACGGTAACAAATGAGCCCTTGAGCTGAATGTGCCCATCACGTGCTGCGCGAGTCTCAGGTCCGGTTAGTGCTATACCGACAACCAATTCCTCGTTTGAGGCAATCGCATAGTCAAAAGTTGCTCGTTTATTAACGATCGCACTGGGCCGTTTCACAGGCTTCTTCTTACTGGACTTCGTGTTAGCCATGATAGCTCTATTGTAACAGAGATGTGATCGCGGCTAAGAGCGTGGTGGCTGAGGTGTCCCAGCTATACATCTTGACGTGTTTTTTAGCTGCAGCCGACAGTTTTTCGCGAAGGGCACGGTCATCTAACTGTTTAACCTTCTGGGCAAAATCAGCAGGGTCATGAGCATCAAAGAATAAGGCACCATCCTCCCCTGCTACTTCATGGAATACTGGCATATCGGTAAGGACGGTCGGTACACCCAAAGTATGCGCTTCAACAACTGGTAGGCCAAAACCTTCATCGAGACTCGCACTCGCCATGATCGCGTTATCAGCCAACACCTCTGCATACTCCTGGTCAGTTACGCCCTTGTGCCAAACGACTTTAGCACCTTCGGGGATCATCGCAACCAGTTCGTGGTAGCGCTCTTCTGGCGGTAAGTGGCTCAGTAAATGAAGTGTATACTCTGGTAAGTATTTCATCCCCTTGATTAACGTTTCAACGTTCTTGTAACTAATAAATGCACCCATGTAGACGATATTGCGTGGTGCATGTTTGCCAACATCCGGTAGCTCGTCGAGCAACTCCTCAAGGTGCCTTGGCGCGTTTGGGGTAACAATAACTGGCTTTGTGGTGAGGTTTGCGGCCTCAAATTCTTTTTTAGCAGATTCACTGACTGTATTTACAATATCGGCGCTATTGAGGGTAATTCTCATCGGCAATATATTGCTATAAAATGCGCGCCACCCAAGACGGACGATTATATTACCAATATCCAGCGGTGGTTCCGGGTGGTGAATATAGATCATGTCATGAGAAGTCAGGATTAGCTTGAACTTGCGTCCGACCGTTCCCATGCTAAAAAGCGGTGAAAACACAACATCAGGCTTATATTTATTAAGAATAATTGAAGTTAACGGTTCGAGTGGTGAGATTGGCGGATGGATCTTAATAAAGTCCGCACTGTCAGGTAGTAAGCCTAACTGCTTTTCTTCACTAATGATAAATGTTACTTTTGTTTGTTTGGCGAGCGCGTTTGCGAGCTCTGTTGTGTAGCGGCTGATACCGTCATGAAAATCCGGTCGTATATACCTGGCGTCGTAAAATAGTTTCATAATATGTTTATTGTAGCATGAGTAATATGCGAAAACCTGTCGTGATATAATTAGGCCATATGAAAATCTTGATTGCTGCGGATCTCTATTTCCCTGTTATCAATGGCGTGGCAACATTTAGCCGCAACCTTGCTAAAGGCCTTGCTGATCGTGGTCATGAGGTCCTCGTTATCGCACCGAGTCAAACAGGTCGTCGTTATAAGGAAATTGATGGTAACTATGTCGTTACGCGTACAATTTCGGTGCCGATGCCCTTGTATCAGAATATTAAGGTGTCGCTGACGCCGATGCGCGAAGTTAAAAAAATCATTGATGAGTTTGATCCAGACATTATCCACATTCAAATGTTGATGTGGATTGGTCAAGCGACAATGAAATATGGCAACAAAATTGGTATCCCAATTGTGAGTACCAACCACGCAATGCCAGAGAACTTAATGGACAATCTGAAGTTACTCGCACCCGTCGCTCGTCCAATTAATTACATGCTTCGCGACTATGGACGTAGGTTCCATTCTAAGGCAGATTTTGTAACAATGCCGACACAGTCTGCAATTGGTATGTTCAGAGTCGCCGAGAAAATGAATGTACCGATGAAGGCTGTCTCAAATGGGATTGACCTAAGTCGCTTTACTGACGCGCCAGCACCAGATAGTATTTATGAAAAATATGATCTGCCAAAGGACACTCCGATTGTTACCTATGTGGGTCGCACTGATGCAGAGAAGCACATTTGGGCTTTGGTAAAAGGTTTTGCACGTGCGCTTAAAACGGTTAAAGCGCATCTGTTGATTGTTGGTGATGGTAGTGATCGTGATAATCTTGAGGCTCTAGTACGAGACCTGGGTATTAAGAACTCAGTAACATTTGCAGGCCGTGTACCCGAGGAAGATTTAGCACCACTTCATCAAGTTGGAAAAATCTTTGCTATGCCCTCCCCTATGGAGCTTCAGAGCATCGCAACGCTTGAGGCAATGGCGAGCGGTAAGCCAGTCGTTGCGATCGATGCCGGTGCGCTCAAGGAACTTTGCCATGATCAAAAGAATGGTTTCTTGTGTGAACAAGATAATGATGAACAAATCGGTGATGCAATCGCGAAAATTCTAACGGACCCAGAACTACAAAAGAAGTTCTCGACAGAAAGCCTACGCATCGCGCGTGAGAATGATCTTGACTTTACGCTTGATCAGTTCATCAAGATTTACGAAGATTTGATACATTAAAATCTGATCTCATAATCCCTATTCAACAAACCACTTTCGCAGTGTTCAATAAATTGTAACACTGCTCGCGTTACGCTTTTAGTCTGTTTCATGAGGATTATGAAGTCAGATTAACTATCGCTACCGAACAAAATCTTTAATCGCATCAGCTACTTGGTCGGGTGTTTCGTAATGCGTTAAGTGGCCCACTTTTTCGATCACATGCAGCTTACCGTCTGGTAACATTTCAACCAATTCTTGTTGTTTACGTAGAGGCGTGATGTCGTCATCCGCTCCAACAATAAGTAAAGTCGGAACGCCAATTTCTGCGGCAGTTTCGCGAACGTTGTGGCTAACGGATGTTGTAAATGACTCCGAGAGTGATTTCTTATCATGGAAAAGACTGAAATAGCGAAAGTGTTGGTCGTGAATGTATCGACGCACCTCTTTGTCTTTTGTTTTGGTCATCGAGAGCGTAACGATAACAACGACTGGCTTAGCAGCAAGCCATTTGTTAGCAATACGTGTCGGCAGCTTTCGTCCTACCCAGTAATAAAATAGTGCTAGCTGGGTCAGAACGGCACGTGGTCCTTCAAGCGCTGGCGCACCAATCGGATTTACCAGGATTAGTTTTTTGATTGTATCGGAATATTTCGCTGCATAGGCCGCGCTGATGATGCTGCCAAAGGAATGACCAAGTAGGATTGGCAGATCATTCAATTTTTGCTTCTTTATAAATCCATGCAACCAATCAATATAACTATCAAGATCATAGGAATCGAGTTTTTCTCCCTCAGCAAAACCAGGAATATCAGGGATAATGAGATTGTAGTCTGGCAACTGCTCGGCGATCAATTGCAAGCCATGATGAGTTCCACGAAATCCGTGGATCATAATAAGCGTCGGTTTTTTGACTGTCATTACAGCTGATTATAACGCATTTCCTAAGCGCTAGGACTGATGGTCAACCAAGTACCTAGCGTGAAGCTCTGGGTCAATGCCCTGTAGTCTTTGCATAGCTACGTCCCGTACTGCTTCCCGACTAGCACCGTGTGTTAAAGCCTCATCGCAATCTCGAGATAGTAATAAGGCTGCATCTACGTGGCCTGCCCCCTCTAATGCTACGACTATCGGCAGAACGGTCTGTAGGTAAATTGTTGGTATCTGAGCGATGGGAGTCCCCTCATTTTTCCAACGAGGGTAAGCGATATTTGGATCAATATCATTCCCACTAGGGGATGCTATACCATTTTCCATGTATAGAGTCATAACACAGTCATATACCTTTTGGTTTAAATAAGCAAGTTGTGTTAGGGATCTGCCTCTGTTAATGGTACACTTGTACAGATATGATTGCCGACATTACTGTTACTGAAAAATCCTTTGGTCCCAAAGTTCTGATGAGTGGGATTAAGTTTAGTATTGATGATGGTGAGAAAGTTGGCGTCATCGGACGTAATGGCGTCGGCAAGTCAACTCTTTTTGGAATCCTTGCAGGGAGTGATAAAGACTTTACGGGCGATATTATTTATAAGCGTGGAACGGTAATCGTTGCCACAGCACAGGAGCACCACGATATGGGCGACACGACTGTTCTGCAGTATGTGCTGCAAGGCTTGCCCGAGTACAGTGATCTTAGTCACATTATTGAATCCTACCCTCTAACAATGGGCGACGATATGAAACTTATTGATGAGTATACGCAGGCCTTGATGCGTTTTGATGATAAAGGTTTTTATCAGATCGAGGAGCAAATTGAGCGCGAACTTGATAATTTCCAACTGCCCGGTGTTGCGCACCGCGCCTTCTCTACCCTATCCGGTGGCCAAAAGCGGCTGGTGGAGGTGGTTAAGGTCATGCATAGCGATGCCCATTTGGCGCTCGTTGATGAGCCAACCAACCACATGGACTACATAGCCAAGGCTCAATATATTGATTGGATGAAGACAGCGCGCGAAGCGATGTTGGTTATTACTCACGATCGCGATGTTCTTCGTGAAGTTGATCGGATTGTCGAACTAAAAGACGGCGACAGTGTTAGCTATAAAGGTAATTATGATGCCTATTTGAAGCAAAACGCCGTTAGTACCGGTAGTCAAATGAATGATTTTGAGATGATCGAGAAACGGATTGTGAATCTTAAGGCCAAGGTTATTGATTACCAGCGCCTCAAGGAAAAGTCGCGTAATCCCTCGACTATTCAGAAGTTCAAACGCCTCGAGGAAACATCACGCAAAGAGCTGGCTGAACTCCAGGCGAAGGAAAAGCCAACATTTTGGATCGACAAAGAATCTGCGGCCAATCTGAATTACAAAGTTGCCGCGCAGTACGACAAATTCAAGGCCAAGAACATTCGGATGAATATGAAGGACGACGAATCTCGTAGTAAACACGTGCTGGTTACGGCACGTGATCTGTCTCTGGGTTATGGCGATGCACCCCTATTCAGTGGCATTAATATCGATCTTCGTGAGGGTGAATCGTTAGAGCTTCGTGGACGTAACGGTGCAGGTAAAACGACACTTATTAAGTATCTTCTACGCGGCACTCCCTCTTTCCAAGGTTCAACCTTGGAAGATGGTATCAAGCCGTTTGGTGGTGAGTTGACCCTCGACCAACACGTGCGTATCGGCGTATACGAACAAGAAGTCTCACCTACTTATTTCAATTTGTCGCTTGAGGCTGCTATCGAAAAAATGTACCTGGATCGTAATCTTTCTATTTCGACCACCAAAATTCGTAATCTACTGAGTGATTATTTATTTACTGAGGGCGATGGCAAGACTCCTGTATCCCGACTTTCTGGTGGCCAGAAAGCTCGTTTCCAGCTAATCTCGATGCTTGCAAATGAACCGCAACTACTGATCCTTGATGAACCAACAAATCACCTTGATCTACCAAGTATCGAAGAGTTAGAAACAGCGCTCGGCAAGTATGCTGGCGCTGTTATCTATGTAAGTCATGATGGATACTTTCGCGAAGCTCTTGGTGGCGATGTGCTTCAGGTTGGAGCCGCTTAGACAGCGACTGGTTGGATTTCGTGGCGCTTGATAGCGTCCTGGATCCTTGGACGATCAAAACCGAGGATGATATCACCGGCGATATCAGTAACTGGCACGCCCGTGTAGTTGCCACCGTTCTTTTCGAGTAGTTCGTCGTAGGCTTCTTTGTCGGCCTCGACGTCCTTGGCAACATATGGAATACCGAGTTTATCAAGCCATTGCATTTCTGTATGACAGAATGCGCACCAACTGGTGCTGTAAATCGTAATTCCTGCTTTTTTACTCATGATATATCCCTTCTTGTTGACTACTTACTATACATTATACAGTAAATTTTATTCTACGTAAATACTACTCTCCCATCTCGGTTATGGTATACTAAAACTAAATTCGCTGTGGGGCGAAAGGGGTTGAACAAAAAATAGATGCGCCAACTGAGAACTCAGGACACTAAAAGCGGGTTTGCGTTACCGACGGTTTTGATCGCTTCTATTGTGATGCTCACAGTGCTACTCGTTGCAGTTACGAGTACATCTTCGGTCCGAACGGCACTGACGAATCAATATTATGATCAACTTGCCCAGGCGGCTGGCGCAGCCGGAGTCGCGTATGCCCAATCTTGTCTAAACGCGAATGGTGGCATACCTCAATGGAGTGATACCAATCCCCTAACTCCGAGCACAGATTGTTATGGTAACCAGATACCTGGCACAACTACTGTCAAGGTTTTGGTTGTTGCAGGCGGTGGCGGTGGCGGTACGAACATGGGTGGTGGTGGCGGCGGCGGCGGTGTTGTCTACAATGCTTCACTACCAATTAGTACAGGTACTTTTGCAGTAACGGTTGGCGCTGGTGGAGCGGGCGCACCAGCTGGCGTGAGTGCGGGACATCCGACAATCCCTGGGACAAATGGTGGTAACTCGAGCTTTAGTACTATAACTGCGATTGGTGGTGGTCGCGGTGGAATGTCATATGATGACCTTGGACTTGGTTTGAATGTTGGTCAGCCTGGTGGCTCAGGTGGCGGTGCCTCGGGCTACAATAATAATTCAACACCGCTCGGTGCGGTTACTGGTGGCGCTGGAGTGGCCGGACAAGGCTATCGAGGTGGCAATCAAGGAGTAGCCTACTACTCTGGTGGCGGTGGTGGTGCTGGTGGTGCTGGTGCTGATGGTAACAGCCAGGCAAATGGTGGCCCAGGCGTCGCAAATTCAATTCTTGGAACTACCTATTATTGGGGTGGCGGTGGCGGTGGCGCAGGCTATAGTATCGGCGGGGGTAATGGTGGTATCGGTGGTGGCGGTGGCGGTGCTATTGGATCTACAACAGGGGGTGCAGGATTAAATAACGGCGCTGCTGGCGGTGGCGGCGCAACTGCTTCGCAGGCTAATACTCCTGGTGGTAATGGTGGCGCTAACACTGGTGGGGGTGGCGGTGGCGGTTCACACTACAATGCAACGAATAAAGGTGGTGATGGTGGTTCTGGGATCGTTATTATATCGTACCCTACCGGAACTTTGACAACGACTGGTGGCTCGGTTACGACGTCAGGCGGTAACACGATTGTTACGTTTACTAGCAGTGGAACTTTATCAATATCAAAAGACTCTAATAATATTTGTCCGAACGATCCTCGTTGTTCGGTCGTGTCCAACGGCACTCTTCGTAGTAGCTTTAGTGTCGGTTTGCCAACACTTGGTTCGGGTACCGCAAAAGTGTTAGTCGTTGGCGGCGGTGGCGGCGGTGCCGCCGCTGGTTCTGGCGGTGGCGCAGGTGGGTATGTTTATAACCCTAGTTTTCCTATGACAACAGGATCTTTTCCAGTAACAGTGGGCGTTGGCGGTGCAGGTGGAACTGGTCATGGAATACCAGGAAGCGTGGGAGGCAACTCAGTTTTTTCAACGATAACTGCTTATGGAGGTGGCTTCGGTATCCCTCTAGCCGATGGTGGGTATGCAGGAGGCACCACTCCGAGCAATGGTGGTAGCGGCGGCGGCGGTGCTATTGCTACGGCGGGCAATACTCCGCTTGGAGGGACAAGTACTGGGTCGCAAGGTTATTCTGGGGGTGCGGGATTTGTAAATAGTGGCTGGACTGGTGGCTCAGGTGGCGGTGGCGGCGCAGGAGGTCCAGGTAACCCTGGTGGTAATGGACCAGGCAGCGGTAATGGAGGCATTGGCTTGCTCAACACTATTACTGGTTCATCCGTTTATTATGCTGGCGGTGGAGGCTCTGGGGAAATAAATGGTAGTTATGTTGGTGGCAATTATCTAGGTGGTGGTGGCTGGGGTCGCCAAGATGCTGCGGGAACTAACGGTGTTGCTAATACCGGTGGTGGTGGTGGTGGTGGATCTTACAGTGGCGGTCCCTATAATGCTGGCGGTAGTGGTGGCTCAGGCATCGTAGTAATATCCTACCCTACTAACTCAATGACAACCGATGCCGCTAACAGAACGGGTGAAACAGTAACAACATCGGGCGCAAACACTATTGTGACATTCACGTCTGCCTTTAGCGGAAGCTTTAACGTTACAGCAGTCAATACTACTAAAACAATTCCTAATAATGGGTACGTGCAGCTTCTTCGTTCATCTAACGGATCTGTCTGGAAAACGTATACGCAGCCAGCCGCACCACCATCATCCGTACCAGATCTATGCTCCGGTACGGCAAATAGTAGTCTGGGTTGGAATAATGCAACGTTTACATCAACGACCGGTATGGGCAATCAGATAAGCTTATCTACAGGAAATGTTAATCCTGGCCCTATGTATTATCGTAAGGATTTTAGTATCGTAGCCGCTGGGTCATATGTTCTTACGGCAGCGGCTGATGATTCTGCGCTCGTTAGCCTCGATGGTACACAGGTACTCAGCGTGGGCTTAGCATCAAGCTCCAAGTCGGTGAGTTTAACCGCTGGTTGCCACGTTTTACTCGTTAAAGTTACGAATGGTGGTGTTAACCCGAATCCTTCCGGCTTATCACTCACCCTGACCAGTAGCTCGTCCTCTCTTCCTATTATAGGTAGTGATACGACCTGGCGCGTAACTGCTGGAAATACGGTTCATTATTCATCTCCGAATTACTATGAAGACCCAAACCAATGGGCACAAGACCGGGTATTCGGTCTTTGGAATAACAATACTCTTCCTTGGGGTGGTGGTCCTGCAGCATGGGCAACCACAAGTGGCGACAGTTACTCTAGTTACATCGGTACTGTCAATAGTGCATCAGGTTTCAACTACCCGGGCAATCAATATACGTGGCTAAGAAATACGCAAGGATTTACATTGGCAACACAAACGGACGTAAAGTTTTCAAACTACTGTGATGATAACTGTACGGTCTATCTTGACGGCGTCGTTGTTTTCAATAATGTAAGCGGTGGATCGGGAATATCAACAGCCACAGTTACAGTTCCAGCTGGTACTCATGATGTTGCCGTGATGCTTTATAACGCTTCAAATGCGAATGTCGGAGGATTTCTATTTGCCGCAGTAAACACTTCGAACAGTACTGTACTCATGAGAAGTGACGCTGGTTGGGATACAACAACATTTTGGAGCCCAACCTCTACAGATTACTATTCATATGATAATTCCTTTTTGCCAAATCCTAATCCTTTAGCATTAACCAACCCAGTTAACGTTCTTGTCGTTGCTGGCGGCGGCGGTGGTGGTAGTTTTGGTGGCGGTGGCGGTGCTGGAGGGGTGATAAATAATACTTCCTATGGTCTTTCTCCGGGTGTCTATCCAGTAATTGTAGGTTCGGGTGGTGCAGGTGCTACGACGAGTGACGTTGGGAATGGAAACGGTGCGAGTGGCGGCAATTCTATATTTAACACACTTGTCGCAATCGGCGGTGGTGGCGGCGGTACCAGGGAAGGCTCAAGCTATAGCTATGTAGGTTCACCAGGGCTTTCGGGTGGCTCTGGTGGTGGTGGCGCAAATTCAGATAGTACGGCTGGAGGCTTTGGTGGTCCAGGCATTACAGGCCAAGGTAATGCTGGTGGTGCTGGTGGTACTGGCACGACGGGTACACCAAACTATGGGCATGGCGGCGGCGGTGGTGCTGGTGGTGCTGGAATGACAGGAAAAACCAATGGTACCGCGGGAGCAAATGGCGGTGTTGGTCTTCAATTTCCTGCTTTTGCTTCGGTTGCTGGATCTCCTGCGGGTTGGTTTGGTGGTGGTGGCGCAGGAGCTATCTACAACAATGGTTCAGCTGGTACAGGAGGTCAAGGTGGTGGTGGTAACGGTGGTGGCTATGCAGGGAGTAGCGCACCTACAACTGCAGGTGTACCTGGTGTTGCTAATACAGGTGGTGGTGGTGGAGGTGGTACGGTCACCAACCAACTTGGTGGTGCTGGAGGTTCGGGCGTGGTTCTTATATCTTTTGTTACTAACTCAATGACGGTGAGCGCGACGGGAAGTTTCACGACATCGACATCAGGCGGTAATACGATTTACAAGTTTACGGGTAATGGTACCTTCACGGTTGTTTCAATCCCATAGGTCTATACAAAACTGTTTCTCTCTGTTAAAATGCAAGTAGATATGACTCAATCGCCTCGTTCAGAGAAGAAGACGATGACTCAGCCGCCTACGATGACGAAAGCGGCCATTTTATTGTTTGCAACAGTTGCTGACACGACGTGGCGGGCATTCGTGCCGACAATTGGCGGCACGATCCTTGGTATTATGCTGGATAATACGTTCCATACTGCCCCACTGCTAACAACTATTATGATAATTGTTGGTTTTGCGCTCAGCGCCCTACTAATCGTACTGCAAATTCGTAGTGTACGGAGACAGCGATGAATCAGTTTGCTGCCCTAGATCTACAGGTAAGTATCGGTGCGCAGGAAATCTTCAAGATTGGTAATTTTTCGGTTACAAATGCGCTGCTTTGTGGTGTTGTCGGAAGCTTGATCGCAATAATTGTACTTGTCTACACTGCCCTATCTGTTAAACGCGGTATTTATAACCGTTTTGTTGGGTTAGTCCAATGGGTGTTTGAGGGACTACTAAAGCAGATCAACGACATCATTCCCGATAAAAAACTAGCGAAAAAAATGACGCCGCTAGCTATGACGATATTTTTCGTCGTTATGTTCGACTACTGGTTAAGTGTTCTACCGGGCCTCGACACAATTAAAATTGCAGGTGTGCCAATCCTACGTAGTGCGACAGCTGATCTTAACTTTACGCTAGCCCTAGCGCTTATTACCGTCGTAACTGTCCAGATCTACGCAGTTAAATACCTTGGTGTATTTGGTAATATCGGTCGCTATATTCGTAACCCGCTCAAAAATCCAATTGGTGCGTTTGAGGGTGCACTCGAAATTATTGGGGAGTTCAGCCGTGGGCTTGCACTTGCCCTACGTCTCTTCGGCAATGCTTTTGCCGGTGAGATCCTGCTGATTGTTATTGGGCTCCTTGCGAGCTATGCTGCAACCGTCGTGCTGCCTTTCTTTATGATCTTTGAGTTATTTATCGGCTTTATTCAAGCGTATGTGTTTTTCGTGTTGGTTCTCATTTTCACCTCATTGGCGGTTACGCACGGGGGTGAGCACAGTGAAGAGCCGGCGTAGAAGCATGTTATAATTAAGGTAATAAAAAAGGAGAATTCATGAATCAATTAGCATTTGTACTGGGCTATGCCCTTCCAGCACTCGGCGCAGCCGTAGGTATTGGTATTATCGGAGGAGGCGCGTTAGGTGCGTTCGGTCGTAACCCTGAGAAGTTGCCTGACATCCGTACTTTGATGATCCTGGGTATCGTGTTCGCCGACTCACTAGCGTTCATCGGTATCATCGTTTCAATTATCTCGAAGTTCCTCAGTTAGGCGATAATCGGTGCAATCCTACACACAATTCGGTGAGGCAGCTAACAAGAGCGTTTTTGAGAGCCTTGGTATCGACTGGCAAATGCTGATCTTGCAGATCATTGCATTCCTCATTTTGGTGTTCATTTTAGGTAAGTATGTCTACCCATGGCTGATGAAATCTGTTGATGAACGCCAGGCCAAGATCGAAGAAGCTTCAAAGGCTGCTGCGGAAGCGCAGACTGCCGCCGAGGATGCTGAGATTCGCGTCGAAAAGCTCCTCAAAGAAGCACGAACTGAAGCCGCTGATATTCTCGCAACAGCAAAACTAGAATCTGCTGCAGCCCTGGCTGCCAGCGAAGAAAAAGCCAAGAAACGATCAGAGCAAATTGTTGCTGATGCGCAGGACGAGATCCAGAAGGAAGTTGTATCTGCTAAAAAAGCACTCCATAATGAAACACTTGAACTCGTCGCACTTGCGACCGAAAAAGTCGTTGGTAAAGCCGTTAGTAGCAAGATTGATGAGTCGCTTATCACCGACTCACTAAAGGCGGTTAAATAACGCCATGGCAATACGGGTATCACGTCGCAAGATTAGTAACTATATCGCCGATCAAATTGCGGCTGGTCATGAAGGCAAGAAATTGATTCAAGAACTAGCAGCTTTTCTGATTGATACCCGTCGCGTAAAAGAACTCGAACTTGTCGTTCGTGATATTGAATATGAACTGACCAGTCGTGGAATTGTCCTGGCCTGGGTATCGTCGGCTCATGATCTAACAAGTGCAACCAAGATCGCAATTACGAAGCTCATAAAAGACCGAACCGATGCCAAGAATGTTGAGCTTCAGGAATTGATTGATCCTGCCTTACTTGGCGGTATCAAAATTGATCTGCCAGGACAACAATTAGATATGACCATTGCACGGCGACTGACACAACTGCGAACAAACGTAAAAGAATTATAGATTAAAGAGGAATTACGAAATGACCCAACTATCAGTAACAGAATTATCACAAGACCTGCGCGCAGCCATCGCGAACCTGGATGCAACTGAAGGCTTAAAGAGCGTTGGTGTTGTTGTTCGTGTTGGTGATGGAGTCGCCTGGGTTCACGGTCTCCACGACGCAGGCTACAGTGAAGTGCTTCAAATTGAAACCGCGGGTGGCGTTGTCGAAGCGTTTGCCTTGAACCTCATGGAAGATGAGATTGGTGCGGTACTACTTAGTGGTGATAACACTGTTTCTGCTGGCGATACGGTTCGTTTAAAAGGTACACTCTTACAGGTTCCTGTTGGACCTGAGTTACTTGGTCGTGTAGTAGATCCACTTGGTCGTCCACTCGATGGTGGTAGTGCAATTAAAGCCAAGCAATTTGGTCTTGTCGAGCGTGAGTCAATCGGCGTCATGGGCCGAAAAGGTGTCCACGAACCTCTTATGACGGGTATTATGTCGATCGATGCCATGTTCCCTATCGGTCGTGGTCAACGTGAGCTTATTATTGGCGACCGCCAGACTGGTAAAACAGCGCTTGCGATCGACACGATGATCAACCAGGCCAAGCAAAAGACTGGCGTTGTGAACGTCTATGTTGCAATCGGTCAAAAACTTTCTAAGGTTGCACGTTTAATTGATCGACTTAAGGCAGAGGGTGTGATGGAGCAAACAATTATTGTTGCAACCGGGCCATCTGATCCAGCCTCACTACTCTACCTCGCACCATACGCTGCAACGGCCATGGGTGAATACTTCCGCGACAACAAACAACACGCGTTGATGATCTACGACGATCTTACAAAGCATGCTGTTGCTTATCGTCAAATGTCGCTCTTACTTCGCCGTCCACCAGGACGTGAGGCCTTTCCTGGTGATGTCTTTTATCTTCACTCACGCCTCTTGGAGCGTTCTGCAAAACTAAGTGATGAACTTGGTGCTGGGTCTCTGACTGCCCTACCTATTATCGAGACTCAGGCTGGTGATATTAGCGCCTACATTCCAACCAACGTGATCTCAATTACTGATGGTCAGATTTTCCTTGAAACAGATCTGTTCTACCAAGGTATTCGACCAGCAATTTCAGCCGGACTTTCAGTCAGTCGTGTTGGTGGTGCTGCTCAGACAAAGGCTGTTAAGTCCGTTAGTAGCCACTTAAAGCTAGGTCTATCGCAATTCCGCGAACTTGCAAGTTTCGCACAGTTCGGTAGTGATCTTGACGAGGCAACTAAGTCTCAAATCGAGCGCGGCCAAAGACTCACTGAGCTACTCAAGCAACCACAATATGCACCAGCAGCTATTTGGGAACAAGTCTCGAGTATCTACGCGGTAACAAATGGTCTATTTGATAAAGTTCCAGCTGCGAACATCAAGGATGCACAAGGTGCAATGCTGACACGTCTATGGGCAGATAACAAAAAGGATATGCAAGAACTTGATAAGGGCGACAAGCCTAGTGAAGCTCAGACAAAGGCAATCGAAAAGGCTGCAAAGAGCGCCAGTAAGGCATTCGAGGGTAAGTAGTTAAATGGCTTCAACACAAGTATTAAAGTCTCGTATTCGCTCGGTCAAAAGCACCAAGCAGATTACGAAGGCAATGCAATTGGTTGCAGCCAGTAAAATGCGTCGTGCGCAGGATGCTACCAAGGCATCCGCTCCATACACTCAGGCTGCGCGTGAACTTCTGGCCTCCATTTCTGGCCATACATCCGTTGCTCATCACCCATTGTTTGAAAAGCGTGCAGTCAAAACTCGGCTACTCATTGTTATCGCTTCGGACAAAGGGCTCGCTGGGGCGTACAACAGTAATGTGGTGAAGCTCTACGCCGAACAACTCATTCAGGATGACAAGGCCGGAGTTAAAAACGCAACTATTGCGATCGGTCGTAAGGCAGCGCAGTTTGCCTCTCGAATCAAAGACACGCAGGTATTAGGAGTTTACCAAGATTTACCTGATCGACCTGACGGCAGTGAGCTTAGTGCAATTCTTGACAGCGTACGAACTCAATTTACATCTGGGAGTGTTGATGCCGTTGATATCATCTATACCAATTTCATCAGTACTGTTGCACAGGTACCGACGGTCCAGAGAATACTGCCTGCAGGTTTGGACGCCACTGAACAAACAGGAACATCTGGTGATGCAACCTATGAACCAAGTAGCGAAGAAGTGCTTGATAATATCGCGTATCGCCTAGTCGAAGCGCAGATTTTTCAAGCATTGCTCGACTCGCGCGCGAGTGAGTATATGATGCGAATGGTTGCAATGAAAAACGCGACTGACAATGCGAATGACCTTGTCGATGATTTAACTCTCGAGATGAATAAGGCACGTCAAGGCGCCATTACCCAGGAATTAGCAGAAATATCAGGTGGCGTTGAAGCGCTGAACGAATAAAGGAGAAAAATGATGAGTAAAGTTGATACAGGAAAAATTATACAAGTAGTCGGTGTCGTCGTTGACGTTGAATTCGAGGCCGGAACGCTGCCCGCAATTTACGATGCACTCCATATTAAACGGGCACATGGTACGTTGACACTGGAGGTTGCACAGCACCTTGATGAGCGAACCGTTCGTGCAATTGCACTAGCTGCAACTGATGGTCTAAAGCGCGGCGACGAAGTCATTAACACTGGTGCACCAATTAGCGTGCCTGTTGGCGAAGAGACACAGGGCCGTATGTTCAATGTTGTTGGTGATGCTATCGACGGTAAGCCACAGCCTAAGGGCAAACGTGCACCAATTCACCGTGAACCACCTGCCCTTTCTGAGCAGTCAAACAAGACTGAGATTCTCGAAACCGGAATTAAAGTTGTTGACCTTATCGCCCCTATCACTAAGGGTGGTAAAGCCGGACTATTTGCTGGTGCGGGTGTTGGTAAGACAGTTCTTATTACCGAGCTAATTAATAATATTGCAAAATTCCATAGTGGTAACTCGGTTTTTGCAGGTGTTGGTGAGCGAACTCGTGAAGGAAATGACCTCTACTACGAAATGGAAGAAGCAGGTGTGCTTGGTAAGACAAGCCTCGTCTTTGGACAGATGAACGAACCACCTGGAGCACGTCTACGTGTTGCATTGTCTGGCCTTGCTATGGCCGAGACTTTCCGTGATGAAGGTAAAGACGTGCTGTTATTCATCGATAACATCTATCGTTATACTCAGGCTGGTGCGGAAGTATCTGCCCTACTTGGCCGCCTACCCTCTGCTGTTGGTTACCAACCTAACTTGCAACAAGAAATGGGTGCCTTGCAGGAACGTATTACAAGTACCAAAAAGGGATCGATTACCTCCGTTCAGGCTGTCTATGTGCCAGCTGACGACTTTACTGACCCAGCACCTGCGACGACTTTTGCTCACCTCGACGCCACGATCGTTATGAACCGTGCGCTAACTGAAATTGGTATCTACCCTGCTGTTGACGTGCTTGATAGTAACTCGAACAGTCTCGATCCAGAGATTGTCGGTGAGGAACATTACCGTGTTGCGCGTGAAGTTCAAAGAGTTCTCCAACAATATAAGGAGCTGCAAGATATTATTGCAATTCTTGGTATGGAAGAGCTTTCTGACGAACAAAAGCAGACCGTTGCTCGCGCTCGCCGTATCCAACGATACCTATCACAGCCATTCTTTGTTGCCGAAAAGTTCACTGGTAATAAGGGCGTCTACATCAAACTTGAAGACACGATTCGCGACTTCGGTGATATCCTCGCCGGTAAATATGACAGCAAGCCTGAAGAATGGTTCTACATGGCTGGTGGGCCATTGTCTGAAAAGAAGGATTAGTTATGCAGCTACAGCTCATTACTCTACTTGGCGTTAAGCTTGATACAGAAGTATACGAGCTTTTAATTCCGACTTTAGCTGGTGAAATAGGTGTATTCCCTGGACACGAACCACTGGTGTCTGTAGCTGTACCTGGTGCGATTATGGTTCGTTACAAAAAAGGTGATGCTGATAAAGACCTAGAATATTTTGCGATTAGTGGTGGCGTTGTTGAAGTGTCGCAAACAAAAGTTCGTATTCTGGTTGACGAAGCCGAACATGGTGATGATATCATTGAGGCTGAATCGAAGGCGGCCCTTGCTCGTGCGATTGAAATGCGTGATAAGGCCAAGGATCAAGTTGAACTCGAGCGTGCGCATGAACTGGTTGATCGCCATACGGTCCGTCTGAAGGTTGCTGGTCTTCGTCGTCGACACCATCGCCAGTAGTCCTTATGTTTGCTACTACCTCTGCTTAACGCTACCATAGAGTGAGCACGGTCAACATGGCCGTGGCTTGTTCCTTGGATTTCTACGAGAAAGGCACGACAGTGAAGTACTTTCTTCGCCATCGCTTGCTGACGTTCGTGCCCTATCGACTGGGCTGGACGATTTGCTGGTTCGCCTACCGCTTCAGTGGTTGGCGAATCGATGTATTCGGAGCTGAAAAGCTGCCGAAGCGTGGCCCGGTGATCTACGCGGCCAATCATCTCGAGTTCCACGACTCGATCGCCCTAGGGCTGCACGCCCGTCGACAGTTGTCGTTTCTCGCCAAAAGCGAGTACTTCAACAAGGGTAGCTTGATGGGGCTACTTGTTACCATCGGCTTTCTGCTGATCGGTCAGATCTCAACTGATCGAAGCGGCGGCAAAGCCGGCAACGCCCTTGACGAGGCGTCAGAAGTGCTGAGCCACGGCGACGCTGTTGGTTGGCACTTCGAAGGCACGCGTTCGCCGGATGGGCTGCTCTACGATGCCCATACTTCGTTCGCTCGTGTCGCTCAGGCAACGGAGGCAATCGTCGTTCCAGTCGCGTTTGTCTACCCGGCAGACAAGCTGGTCGAGGTTCACTTCGGTGACCCGATCGCCTATAGCGTGCTCAAGAGGCTCAAGCCCTACGAGGTCGCTGAGTTGGTGGTGACTCGTGTTCAGGAAATGAGCGGCCAACAGCGTGCTGGCAAAAAGGCGACGGTCGGTCGCAAGATCGGTCAGGCCATCCTGGACGTCTTTAAGAAGTCTGAGTGAGCGCATACTGTGTGGTGGTCGGGGCAAGTTCCCGACCGCCGCACAGGCAACTCTTGACTAAATTGATAACAACACTGCACGAACTTCGGCAGTGGTTTTTGTATGCATTAGTTTTTCTCTTAGCTCGCTTGCTCCGTCAAAGTTACGAATGTATATTTTGAAAAAACGTTTTAGTGGATCAAACTTGCGTGGTTCAAGCTCGCTCGAATATTTGTCGTGCAGGTCCAACTGAAGGTTTAGCAAACTAAGCAGTTCATCCTTCGTATGCTCTTGTTTATTGGTTTCGAATGCAAATGGGTTATGAAAAATGCCGCGTCCAATCATGATACCGTCGACGCCGTATTTCTCAATGAGCTCTTCGCCGTGCTGGCGATCGCGAATATCACCGTTAATAGTCAGTAGCGTTTGGGGCGCGATTTCATCACGTAATTTTTTAATTTCAGGAATCAATTCAAAATGAGCATCGACTTTACTCATTTCTTTACGCGTTCGCAGGTGAATCGTTAGATTGACAATGTCTTGTTGCAGTAGAAAACCTAGCCAATCGCGCCATTCCTCTACCTTTGTTGCACCAAGACGCGCTTTGACACTGACCGGAAGGCCGGCTTCTTTTGTTGCGCTAATAATTTGGCTCATTAAGTCATAGTTACCGATAAGTCCGCTACCACTCCCCTGCCTCACGACCGATTTATCTGGACAACCTGTATTAATATCGATACCGCTGTAGCCCATTTCCTTAAGTCCAAATGCCATTTCGCGGAACTGGTCTGGATTGTTACCCCAAATCTGCGCAACCATCGGTTGTTCGTCATCAGTAAATGCCAGGCGCCCTGCGGTACTGTGCCTGCCCTTTGGACTACAATACCCAGCTGTGCTCGTAAATTCGGTAAAGAAGATATCAGGCCTACCTGCGGTATTGATGACATGACGAAAGACAACATCTGTAACTGCTTCCATCGGCGCTAGTACAAAAAAAGGCTTTGGTAACTCTAACCAGAAATTTTTCATTATTCTATTATCTCATAAAACATCTCTCACTTGTCATAACGATTGTTACGGCTAGTGAGAGATGAACGACAGCAAAAAAACGTAGCGTTCACTCTGTATTACAGAATCAGCACAGTTGTGCTGGACGTTATGAACTCTCATACGCGACACCTAGCTCCCCAGCGATGTCTACCTGTTAAGGGACGAAAGTTCAACCGCGAAGAGCGACGAGGGTTCCCTAGGCAAGGAGGTGCCTATTATGGGGTCCTTAACCTACAGCGAGTAGGCGTGCGTCTTGCTCCTGCGGGCCGTCGTTCCGCTCAGAGGGAACAACGACAAGTTAAAAATCTAAGGGGACTCCGCCGCACGTAGTCAGTAGCCAATCTTAAATCCGATTGACATACCTTTCCAGCACAGCGGAGCCCCCGTTAGGTTCGTCGGGACAACTCGCTCACCTAGGGGAAGGTGGTGAGCGAATCCGGGGGAGAATCCGACGAAGCTTTGCTGTCGTTAAAGTACGACAGAGAGACCAGTGTACGATGAACGTCATACGATGATGTGCATGGTACGCTGTTCTCAATCTGCGCACGATAATAATAACATTATTATATAATATCGTCAATGAGGTCTTGTTCGAACGCCAAGATACCCTTGAGATTCGGTTCGTATGCTGATGTGTCGGGCAGATTGAGTGTGGTAATGTGCTCCCATACCTTGCTAATTAACCGAGTCAGTCGATCGATTTCGTCCGCATCAAAACTTGTTTGTAGCGCCACGATCTCACCAGTTTTTGTTGGCTCGACAAATTCTAGGCTACCACTTTCAACCGCGTAATTACTGTAATCGCGAGAATGCTCAACAAGTAATTTATAAAAGACGAGCTGCTGGCGATATTTATGAAGCTTAATCTTTTCATATTCATCACTACCCTTCCAATTTATGGATGGTTTTCCGGTCTTGTAATCAGTAACAGATATTGTCTTTGCGTTCTGGTCGATGTCAGCGACGTCGATCATACCAGTTAGGTACGCATCATTTAGCATGACCATTTGATTGGAGAAACTAAGTTCGGACTTTTGTGTTGGACTAAAGGTACTATACTTTGCATCAAGAAAAGCTTGTAATTGTTCGATACCTTTTTGTAAGTATGTCTTGAAGTCGATCGGGCTGAGTCGCTCGGATTCTAGATTCACCTCGAAGTCGTGCAGCACGTCTTCAAGAGGTTTTCTCTGACTCGTCGCAGCCATATGAACATGTGCTTGTTGGAGCGTGTTATGAATCGCGGAGCCGTACGAGGCAGCGGCAGATTTAGCACTCGGAAAATGCAACAAGTTATCAAGTAGAAATGCTCGTGGGCCACCACGCGTAACGTCAAGAAACGAATTAAGATGCGTAACGCTCAATTTATACGTCTGAAGAATTGGCTCGAGTAATGCTGCAAGATCAGAAGTAGGTTGGATGATCGGCTGATACCACGCTAGCTCCGACGATACAACAAGATCACCGTCCGATAGTGCGGGTATTTCAGAAACAGCTATCTTGCTATCAGACAGAAAGCTCGCGACGAGGGTGCCACGATCACGATCGTCACCTTCGCTGTAACTCATAACTAGGCGAGTTTTGGCACGGGTCATCGCAACATAATAGAGACGCAATCGTTCATCCGATGACTCTCCTGCAGGAGCAAGTGGTAAGTTCTCAGGGTAATTGATATTTCGGCTGGCAGTTCTAACTTTTTCACCCCAGACGTTATCGGTACTGTTAAAGATATAGACTGTCTCGAATTCAAGGCCTTTGGACTTGTGCGCGGTCATCAGGTTAACAGCCGACTCATCCCCGTCGAGTGATGGATGACTAACGAGCAGGCTTGTGCCTAGTCGACGATGTAACTCTATGAACTCGATAAACGATTGCAACGTTAGCCCGTTTTCGGCGTGATATTCACGAAGATGTGAGCGAATAGTGCGAAGTGCCGCCAGACAATCTAAGTATGCCGTCGGCGACTCCTTTAGCTTCTTGTCGGAGAAGAAATACTCATAAAATGGACTTTGTTTGAGCTCACGCTCTTCGTCGATCGTACGACCAATCAAACGATCAATCATTGGTTCAAGTTCTGTATGCCGGGACAACATAGCAAGTCCAATCAGCCAACTATGTATTGCCTGAAACTGCGGTAGTGTCGCCATAATGTCGAGCCAGCGTTGCCTACTATCGTATGCTAACGTGCTGAGACGCCAGAGTTCTGCTGGAGCAATTCCCCATGCTGGATGTGCAAGTAATTTGGGTATGAGACCATTAGCTTCGTCATGTTCACCGCTACCAATAGCAACGACAACCCGCGCTAGAAGTTCGAGCGCAATAATCGGAGGTTGATCGAGTACATTATCCTGACGATCATAAGTAACATTTATGCTGGCGTGTTCAAAGTAAGGCAACAAACTTTGTATCTCGCTATGGCGGCGAGTCAGAACTGCGATATCTGCCGGCCTTGTCCCCTTTTTTATGAGACTGGCGACATTATCGACTAGCCAATGTCGTTCGCTATCAATGGCCGGAGCACGAAAAAGTTCGACATTTGCGGTGCCAGCTTGATTGGCAGTCAGTTGCTTGTTGAGCTCTGGATCAATGTTTTCAAGTCGATCGATACCTTGGATAATCACCTCTCGAGCCGTTTCTATAATTCCTGCCTTTGAACGATAATTGTCAGTTAGTACTACCTTGGTGAGTGCTGGATACAACTCGCGAAAACGCATGATATTACTAATATCAGCGCCTTGAAAACTATAAATTGCCTGATCATCATCGCCAACCACCATAATATTTGGTCGTCCTTCGCTCGAAGGGTTGTCAGTTAAATTATGAAGAATACGCATTTGCGCGAGGTTAGTGTCTTGGAACTCATCCACCATGATATAAAGATATTTCTCTTGGAGGTTGAATCGCAAATCATCATGAACTTCCATGGCATGAACAACCTGGAGGATCATGTCGTCGTAATCATACAAACCTGCCTGCTCCATACGATTAATATATTCGTAGTACACAAATGCGAGAGCTCGTAGTTTCACAATGTGCGCACGCGATTTAAAGACATACTCGCCATTACTATTTTTGGTGAACCATTTTTTCTTCCATGCCGTAATTGGCTTTGTAGGGTGCTCAGTCTGGGACTGTTGAATAGCAAACGCCAAATCGTCGGCAATTGTTCGTGCGAGCGGTGTGACTTCAAAATCAGTCCTTGCAGCATTTGCTAGCTTGATTAAACCAGGCAAAATATTTGCTAGGCTATCTCGAACTTTCGCAGTAACCGACCCAGCAATGAGTGGCACAATAATATGCTCAGCCGCGTCAATCGCTGCTTCGCTCTCCTCTAGGACCGATAATAATTCGTCACTTGTTAGTCCGCTTCTTTTTAATTCAGAAATAACGCGAGTCGCATCATATTGGTGGGTATACTCCCCGTTCATCGTACTCGCTAGTGGATTTTTATAATCTAGTTCGTCGAAAATTGAACGTAGTATTTCGTAGCGATTCAAATCATCAGCTGGCTCAAACAACGCTCCACGATAAAAAAACTCACGATTTTGATTGATGACTTCGGTTCCAAAACTATGAAAAGTATGGATTGCGACTTTGTACGCGTCTTTGCCGATAATACCGACCAAGCGTTTACGCATTGCAGCTGCGCCATTTTCTGTGAAAGTCAAACAGAGTATATTTTCAGGTAGCGTATCTGTTTTACTGAGGATATTGGCGGTCCGAACACTCAGCAGCTCCGTCTTACCTGTCCCTGGTCCAGCGATCACCATCACAGGGCCATCAATCGAGTCAACAGCCTGCTTTTGCGCAGCATTAAGTTGTTTGTAGCGTGTTTCAAACTCCATTAGGTCTATTATATATGGTCGCTCTGTTTAAGGATACTATCGCATAGTAGCTGAACATATGATGTAATAAGCAAAAAAAGTGTATAATACCTAAGAAGATGATTGACGCACTATATCAGGATTTGGCCTTGGAGCGCACAATAAAAGAAAAGTTTGGCATTGATGCAGATGTCAGACAAGTTATTTTATTAAAGGCACCAGTTAGTCGAACGGCGTATGCGACGCTGTTTTTGACTACGAAGAAACAGCTGTATGTCTATATTGGCGGTCAGTCTAAGTTACTACTCGGTGATGTCAAGAAAATAGTTGCACGTATGGGACTGAAGGCTGACGTATATTTTCCACCAAAAGGTCGGCCAAACTATTTTGATGAGGTTGGTCAGTCTAAGTTCCATGATGTTTTTCCGGGACGCAGCCACGTCAGTAGTGATGATATTATATTCTATCGAACACTTGCACCGTATAACCCTGCCCTTATTCTTATCTCAGAAATAAAAGATGGACATGTTTACCAATACGACGTTGATTCAAGTGGTGATTGGCGCGTGGCGACAAAGTTTACTTATCGCCGTATCAAAACAAGCTAGTTTAAGATTTTACGGTCTGTGCGAGGGCCGTTAATGCTGTCTTTGCCGTGTCTGCTGTAAATGTTGCGGACGCTGTTGGTTGATTTATCGTATAACTTGTTTCTTTTGTTCCTGTAAATACCTGCAAATTAAAAGTATGAGTCGCACCTGGTCCCTGGGCAGTCGCATCAGCACTGTAGAATGCGGCATCGCCGAGCGAGTCAATCGAAGTTAGAGTGGTGTTCTGTTTCATCTGTGCTATAAGCGCTACGGGGCCGCCAGTATTCGTAAATACAGTGCGCGTGATCATAAATGCATTTGTTGCATTAAATCCGTTCCCTGCATTGCCACCTGGTACAAATGCGTATATACATGCCTGCGAATCTGAAACGACATTACTAACACCACTTCCAAAATATTTATCTTTTGTGATACCTGTGTTCGTTGAGGGTTGAAGCTTATTCGCAGTATCGCCTAGCGTACTCTTGATGAGTGTTGCACCAAGGAGTGTGCATGCACCATAGTCCTTAGAGTGATCCAGGACGAGCGTTTTTGCCGACGACGTCTTGGCAGGTGCTGGTTGTGCTTGTTTTATAAAATAGAGCACAGCTAGTGTAACGCCGGCGATGGCAACAATAATTCCTGCACTAATGAGTATTTTCTTGATCATGTGTATGGCCCCGCATTCCCGAGATAGACATCTCCTTGACGGTTACTACCCGACTGACATGCCACCCAGCCTTGCCACCAAACTTTATAACCATTTATTCCATCCGGTGTAAATCGGTCTTGATTATTCCATGTCCAGTCCATCAGTGAGGCCTGGGTTGCACCTGTGTTGTTTGAGAAAGCGTAGTACTGATACAGGCGCGTTACAACCGTAGCACCTGGCGCACAGCTTCCATAGATAGTCATACCTTCAGAGTAGTAGTTGCCAGCTCCAGGGTAGTTTATCCATATACCACTAGCTGTGTTACGGACACCATATCCATCAGAACTCCAGCCATAGCCAGTTGGTCCATCGACTCCAGTTGATGCAGATGGGCAGGCGCCATAGGTACTCGTCGTGCTACCTACAAGTGCTTCAACTTGGAAATAGTAGGTCGTTCCATTGTTAAGGCCGGTAACTGCCTGACTTGTTGTTGAGATGCCTGAAACAGTACTTGCCCCGCTAAACCCAGAGTTTGTAGAGTATTGCAGTGTGTAGCTAGTTGCGACCGATACTGTGTTCCAGCTCACCGTGATTTGTCTATTGGAGTTGAGCGTTGAGGCTGTACATGTCGGTGTAGGTACCTGAGTGATTGCGCTATCGGTACTCGAATATCCACTCGAATATCCGGCTGCGTTTGCCTTAATCTGGAAATACCTAGTTGTTCCTGCGGGTAGTCCAGTTAAGTAGTAAGGACTTGTTGCGTTGTTAACTGTTGTTGGAGATGAGAGTACGCCGCTACCGTCTACTGCACCTGTCGAATTGTAAATAACCGTGTAGCTCGTTGCATTTGTGATTGGCGCCCAGGTTAGTTTTATTTGTGATGATGGTGCGGCTGGATCGGCAACGGCAGTACCATCCGGAGTACCTAGTGTGTATGTCGTTGTGGTAGCTGTGTTAGACCAATTTCCTGCCACACCTGCGCTACTGACTGGCTGTACCTGAAGATAGTATGTCGTACCGAGAGATAGTCCTGTTACTTGTGCTGCGTTAGTTGTCGGTGCTGGAGTGAACGGTGTCGGACTACTCATGTTAGAGTTGAGAGAATATTGAACATTGTACGACGCCGCACCACTGATCGCGGTCCAGGCCAGGTTGATTTGCGAGAAACTATAGGGGGTTGCAGCAAGGTCTGCAATATTGCCTGAGGTGAGAATGTTGGCTGTACGACGACTCGTAATCGACTGGATTGTGCCAGTACTTTCTTGCTTATACTCCAGTTTAAATTGTAAACATGAGCTGGTCGAGCCTGTACCCGTCGAACAGGTACTACTGCCGTCGCCTACATAGGCAAAAGAATCAGTAGGTGTACTAGTTGTAATGTCGCTACAGAAGTCGATCGAATTTGTCTGATCCGACGCGGCCTGAGGCGTTAATAATACTTTCGGATCGATGTTACCTAAAGTTGCTGCAACGTTAGTTCCAATGTCTTTCATAGTATTACAGCTAGGATATTCGCCGTTTTTATCGTAGTATTTTTCAAGTGCTTCAGCGATAACTGTAGCTTCCGAGCTTCGCTGGCTATCCCTGGAGTCGGCTTGGTATCTGTTAAAACCAATCAGAGTAATGGTAGCTAGTATACCAATAACTGCAACAACCACCAAAAGCTCGACGATAGTAAAACCACGAGGGATTCTTCTCATGCTTACATTGTAGCAAACATGTAAAGGTTTACATACAATTTTTATCGGATATCGAGGATGATCAGATGTTCAATATGAGGAGTTCGTGGAAAGAAGTTATATCCCCGATGTGATTTGACCCCGTATACCTCGGCTAGTCGTGCGACGTCTCGGGCCTGGGTAACGGGATTACACGACAGATAAATAATACGCTTTGGCTTTGTCTCAAGGAGTTTTGTGATTATGTCTTCATGCAGACCTGCTCGGGGTGGGTCAACAATGATTGTCTTATCGCTGGTAATATATTCCAGGGCGCCCTCACTTGGGGCCAAAATCGCCTTGACTGCTTTTTCTCGATCAAGTGCGGTAATATTGCGTTTCATTTCACGAACAGCATGTTCGTTAATTTCTACCATCGTAACGTCATTACCGCCGATCGTGAGGCCAATTGTGCCGACGCCGCTATATAGGTCTACAGTTGGTATGCCCTCACTCACCCACTGTTTCATGTCGCGAAGAGCTTGCTCGTAAACAGGAATATTAATCTGGAAAAAGCCCTCAACTGCATAATCAAATGGAACACCGAGGACTGTGTCAGTAAGTGTCGTCGTGCCCCAGGACTGTAAACGCTCGGTGATGACACTGGCTGGGCTTTTCGGGTTACTAAAAATTAGCTCAAAACCGATAATATTGCCATTTTCCTTCAGCAGTTCTAATTCTGAACCGGTTAGTTGTACGAATGCTTGGTCCTTTACATATAACTGTAGGGCAACATTCCCTGCGCCGTCGCAACGGACAAGTAGCGTTTTTAACATAAATGCGCGAATGTCAGGTTTAGATCGAAGAAGGTTTCGTATCGCAATGGCCGCTCGGTTAATGCTAGGATGAGCTAGACTACTACCTTCCACCGGAATCTTACCGTGAGTGCCGCGACGGTAAAACGCGAGGTCCAGTTGCTCACTTTCCTTGTCCCAATACCAACTAAACTCTAATTTATTGCGATATTCATATTGTTTATCATCAGTATAGACTTCAATCGCATCTGGTAGAACGATGTCGTGGAGTTCAAATGCCTCCTCAATCAGGGAGGATTTATAATGCTGCTCAGACTCAAAGTTCATAATCTGCCATGGGCTAGTAGATAGATAACTCTCTTCGTCGCGCGGCAAAACACGCTCTTTGCTCGGTGTGAGTACTTCAACGACGATACCCTCTGCAAGGTTTGACTTCTTTTTAGTCATTTGTACTTCGACGTTTTCACCCGGCAGTCCGCCCCAGACGAATAATTTTCGGCCACCTTCAAGCGTGCCAAGGGCCTGGCCACCACCAACGATTTTATCCAGTGTTACGTTAACAACTGGTAAGACTTTTTTGCTCATCTCTGTAGTATAGCAAAAAATACTGACTTTTAACCTATCCTTTAACCATCAAAATATTTGATAACTCAAGGATAGGGACAGAGGAGGCGCGGGAGAGCGCCTCATGCCCCTTACCGGGGTGAAGCGTTCACCGACGTCGGCGACCACTACGACTCAGCAGCTGGCGCTGCTTGCGCACGCGAGCCTCGTAGAGCGGTAGCTCGAGCTTGAACGAGTCGCTTTCGCGGTATACGTCCGAGTTGGTGAGCGTCTTGCGGACTCTCACCGTCTCACCCAGCTCTGTACCGAAGGCCTTCGTGAACTCTTCCGAGAGCGACGCACGAAGACGAGCGAACGGATCGAGATCCGGCTTAGTCCGCAGCGAGTTCAGGTACCAGATTTTGGCCATGAACCTGCGTACGAGGCCCTGTCGGTAGTAGAACTCGTGACCGCCCTTGTCGGGGGTCTTGCGGTAATTGTCCTCGTAGGACGAGCCTCGTGTGGCCCACTTCTGCAGGTTGTCCGGCTTTGAGTGGGTTCGTACGTAGCTGGCACGGCGGAGCTTGAAGTTCCGCACTACCCCGACGATGAGTCGGTGTTCTACGAGCTTCCTCTCGTTTTCGGTCATGTTGTTGACCTTCGCGACCCAACCGGCCGGAAGATCCTGCACCGTGAATGGCATGTTTGTCTCCTCTGTCGAGGTACATCTTTCCGCCCCGGCCAGGCATAAAGACTGTACCTGGTGTACTTGATATTTGTATTATATCATATAATGATACATATTTCAATATTGAGATTGAGCTTCAGGTTCATTTACGCTATAATATGCAGGCTATTGGGATGTCGCCAAGTGGTAAGACACTGGCCGCTGTGTTCGCCACAGCAAAGGTATAATAGGTTAACCAGAAACCATTACGTATCTATATTTCATAGTGATAATGTACATACACAACTTATATTGGGATGTCGCCAAGTGGTAAGGCACTGGTTTCTGGTACCAGCATTCGGGGGTTCGAATCCCTCCATCCCAGCCAGATGCGACAGCAGAAGATATGACCCATGTCTCTATTTCCGCTATCGCATCGCCAAGAAGAATATATCGGAACAAAAAAGAGTCATTAAAGACTCTTTTTTGTTTACTCTGCAACAGAGGTATAATGTATTTAGATGAGAGTGTTTAACCTATGTCTACTGAATATACTAACAACCACTATGTACCACAATGGTACCAGAAAAGATTTATTCCCGAGGGACAGATTGATAATGAACTATTTTACTTAAATCTTAAGCCGGGTGTATTCACTGATCCGAGAGGTGTCGTTCATGATAAACGTGCAGTTATCAAACAAGGTACTCGTTTGTGTTTTGCCGAAGATGATCTGTATACAACTTGGTTTGGCGGGCAGAGACGGACTGATATTGAAAAGATATTTTTCGGCCAAGTTGACGACTACGGTCGTAAAGCAGTAGATTTCTTCGCTAACTATGATCACCTTGCCTATGAATGGGACCCTAGCGCATATAGAAGCCTAATGCTATACATGAGTACACAGAAGCTTCGTACACCCAAAGGACTTGGTTGGCTCGCGAAGAAGGCCAATACTACAAATCGCTTTGTAATTCTTCAAACGATGCTTCGACTAAGGCAGTTATATGGTGCGATTTGGACGGAGAGCATTTGGCAAATCGCAGACGCTAGCCAGTCCGATACGAAGTTCATTATCTCGGATCATCCAATTACTTCGTACAATCGTTTTCTCGGACCTCGCAATAAAAAGTGGTGTAGAGGTTTCGATGATCCTGATGTTGCATTGAACGCTACACATACAATCTTTCCACTTTCTATCGATAAAGTTCTCATACTCACAAACCTTTCGTGGGTCAGAAACCCATATCAATCAGGTATCGATTATCGGCCTAATCCTAACCCTTTGCGATCCGCTATGTTCAATTTTCAGACTATACAGATATCACGTCAGCTCAGCGAGCAGGAAGTACGAGAAATTAATTTTATTATCAAGAGTCGAGCACATCGATATATAGCCGCCGCGAACAAAGAATGGCTTTATCCTGAGAAGTATGTTTCAAAGTCAGATTGGAATAGTTATGGCGATGGTCTTTTATTGATGCCTGATCCTCGCGGCGTAGACTATACCACGGAGATCCTTGTAGGTAATAATGATGGTACCGCCTACGCCTTCGATGAGTATGGTAGAAGGCCTTGGGAAGAAGGATACAGCCCAACAAGTGTACCGAATGATGATTTCAATACGCTCGAGCGTTTTAAGGGCGATTTTGCAGCAATTTTTGGTCCTAAACGCCGTGGTCGGGCTTTCACTATCACCGATCTTGATCCAATTGAAGACTCCGACGATATGCATGCGTATCATTTAAGTAAGGCAAGTAAGAAGTATAGACGAGATTGTTCCGCTTCTCCAACCTGCGCTTGAGAAAGCTGGTTACAGTGAATTCAGTCTTGAGAAGCCAGAGATTGGCAAAGATGTCTTCGTTGGCTTCAACTGTCTCGACACCGAGTCAGATCGCAGTGACTACGATAGCCAAAAGACCCTAGAAAAGCTCATCAAGAAAGCTCTTGAACCGACGAATTGGCGACTCATGTCCGAAGGCATTCACTATCGCCTTGGATACCTCAGTGGAAGGATTCGTGCCTATGAGCGCGAAGAAGACTTAAAGCAGCTCGTTATGAAATATAATAAATCAGCCGATAAGGCTTAAGGTTTTTTACCACCTCAAACAGAGCTATAATGAACTTAATGTTTGACGATATAGTTGATGTTGTTGATAAAAAGTTTTGGGGTATTATTAACGATCTTCGCGTACATGAAAGTAAGACTTTGCGTTTGCCCGCTCTTACGAAATTATCCCAAGATCTGAAGTCGCTAAAATACTTTCCGAGTTTACCTCACTCGGTAAAAGAATCAGACAAAGGCTTAGGTGTCGCTCGTCAAATACCAATTTTTAATTTAAATGATTACAGCGTTTATTATTATTGTGTTCGTCGCATTGAATATGTAATCTCCAAGAATAGGGTCCCAGGAACATACGGAGGCTGGTCTATGGGTGGCAAGATTCGCAAGATGGAAGAAGGCGATGGTCCGGAAGATGAGTATTCAATGACCTACTCTTACAATCCCGCCGCTTGGTCAAAGTATTATGGTGATTTTAATGCAAAGTTATATGCAAAGATTTTAGAGCTCCGTGATCAAGGAAAAGGTAACTATCTTGTTTTTGAGCTCGATATTGCTAATTTCTATGACAACATACAACTGGATATACTTGAAAAGAAAATTCGACAAGATGCTGATTATAAAGAATCGGGTGTGTTAGATTTATTGATGTACTTCCTTTCGCATAGTAACCGACTTGTAAACCGTTATCAAACTCGAACTGTGGGTATTCCGCAAGATGCGTTTGGCGACTGTTCACGGCTTTTATCGAATTATTACCTGCAGGACTATGATCTATTTATGAGCAATGTGGCTGAACGCTATGATGCAACGTATTTACGTTATGCCGATGACCAAGTGCTCTTTGTGCCAGATGACCAGGCGGGTCGCGATCTTTTACAGATTGCTTCTCGGCGCTTAGCTCGCCTCGGCTTGAATATTAACCAGAAGAAAGTTGAGCTTCGTACGCTTGACGAATTGTATACATATCGCTCTTTTGATATTTTTGATTTATTTGTAACGGATGGTGCTAAAGATAATAAAGACAAAGTCAACGAGTTCGCAAAATTAAGCTATGCAACAATCGATCGCAATGCGGATAATATTAAAGGCCAAGGTTACCCGTTAATTAAGCGTCTTATCTCAGCTAACTTTAATTTACTTACTCCTGCCAGGCGTACGCGCTTCATAGCTTATATATTTGACGATAGTTTCATGCTTTCGTGCAACTACTACACCATGAAAACGGTATACAGTCGAATGAGAGATGAAGAGAAGCTTGATTTTTTGAGTTCGCTTGAAACACTTGTTCTTAACAGGAAGCACTCATCGTTTCACTATGAAGTTTTGGCGTTTTATCGCTCGCAAGGAATGGACACGTCTACCGTAGAATCAAGAATTAGCGATTTACGTAAAGAGATATACGAAATAGTCTAAATACGTCCCAACATGTCCCATTTGTCCCAATTCTATCTATAACTCGGTACTAGACGCATATGCTCAGCCAAAATGATTATGCTTAATATGACGAGAAATCGTCATATTTTGCTATTATTGAGGCATGGCTAAGTCGAGCACGTCGCACAAGAGAAAACGCAATGTTATGACAAAGCAGGTTTTGCCACGATGGGCTATTGGACTAATAATTGCTGTACCTGTATTGGTTGCAGCTGTTATTGGCCTTCTAACGGGCTATCCGCAGTTCTTCATAGCAAAGATAGGATGTGGCCATGATCCCGTCATACTTGATAGCGGTCAGCGCCTTATCTTTAACGAGACACCTCATTATATCCTCCCATACCCGGGAGAACCCTTATACAGAGTAGCTATCACAAATAAGTACTATTGTACCGAACAACAAGCTCAAGCAAGCGGTGCTACGATTCATCCTTATTCTAGAGTTGGTATTCAACGTGGAGTAAGTCGTGTTAGTCATTAAAATGCTAGTTCGTAGACAAAGCTAAAGTTTTCCTGAAACATATCCACTAACCCCACACAAGACGGATTCGAACGAAAGTCAAATAAGCATTCACGCTATGTGAACGCTTATTTGTTATTATGTAGATATGAATGAAGATTTTGAAAGGCGCTTGGATACAATCGAAGCTCGCAATAAAAAGGTGGAGGCAGATAAAGCATGGGAAACAAGCTGGGTTCGTCGTATAAGCATTATGGTTCTTACGTATATCGTCGTGTCAGCCTATTTAGCTTTTGTAGTTCATATTAATCCATGGATCAACGCTCTTGTGCCTGTTATTGGTTTCTTGCTCTCGACGCTCACGATTGAGTTTATAAAAAAGCGTTGGACATCTGGTCATAAGTAATAATTAGAACTGGTATGTGTTAGAAATACCTGTATTATGTCTGTATGGCTAAGCAAAAACTAAACAAAGTAACCTCATATCGTAAATCTCGTGCGGAGATCGTCACGAGTTGTGCAGGTTTATTCGTTCTAATCTTTGTAGTGATCGAGGTGGGCTGTAAAGCGGCGGCTGGACCGCGACCGTCTTTGAATGAAAGCGCTGCGCTAGTAACGTACATGTCCTCGTTCAGCTCGTGGATACTTGGTAGTGTCATTGCCGATACGTTCGTAATCGCATCGATGACTGTATTCCTGGCTGGTCTTCTTGTGCTTGCTTATAGCAAGCTCCATCGTATTACCATGGCGATGATAGCTGGGGCACTTTTTGCGATTATCTATGCGACGATTACTCTCTTCGGCGACAGCTTTGATGCCGGCTCTGCACTTAACGCGACGCAGTCGATCGGTGATGCGAACGTCATTCGCACGTTAATCGAGGCACACATCGTAGTATTCGGCCCAGTTGGTGGTATTGTCCTTGCGTTTTTGTCTATCGCGTTTGCAATACTGATTATTGAATCTCGACTACTACCACATGCAGTTGCAGTTGCTGGTTTTATTGTTGCGGCGCTTAATATCATTGCGATTCCTGCACTTTTTGGCGTTTATCACGCCTGGAATAATAACATTGCGCTACTCGCGCTTGTTTCTTGTGTCGCATGGGTTGTACTATCGAGCGTTGCCCTTCTTTTTAGAAGATACAACCACTAACCTGTTCGTATAGATTAGTTTTTCTGGTTCTTTACTAAGCTATTCTCAATACCGATCGCCGAAATAATGCCACCCGCAATAAGTAATACGGCACATATAACTAATCCTTGGTGAAATCCAGTGAGGCTCATCTGAGTGCCAATAAAAACGCCAATGACTGCCACCGACAGAAGCCCTGCAATTCTGGCAACGGCATTATTAATAGCTGAGCCTATCCCTGCCTGTGATGGTTTGATAGAGCCAAGGATCGCTGAGGTAAGCGGTGCAACGGTTACTGACAGCCCGAGGCCAAAGATGATTATGCCGGGTAGTAGCTCCGTCCAATAATTTGCAGGGACATTGACACGCAGTAATAGTAATACCCCCGCTCCACAGATTATTGGGCCGAGTCCCATGAATAGTCGTGGACCGTACTTACCAGACAACGCACCGAATCTGGATGACAGGAAAAACATAATGATTGTTAGTGGAATTGATGCGAGGCCTGCGAGAGTTGCAGGATAACCCGCTGTCTGTTGAAGGAAGATGACGAGCACAAATCCTTGTAATGCCAGCGCAGCATAGACAAAAAACGTCGAAATGTTACCGACACTGAAGTTGCGTACCTGGAATAGTTCGAGCGGTAACATCGGATGTTTTATTTGGTTTTCGTGCCAAATAAATGTCGCTAGCGCGACTATACCGATAATAGAAGTTCCGTAAATAAGCGGACTCCCCCATCCATACTTTGATTGCTCGATGAGTGCATAGACGATACCACCAAGACCGATGGCACCGAGGATAATACCCAATACGTCAACTTTTTTACGTGTAGTAACTTCATCGGTGAGTTTGAGGGAACGCATCAGTACAAGCGCGATGATTATCGGAATAACGTTGATTGCAAAAACTAGGCGCCATGATAACAAATCGACCATCAGGCCGCCAATAAGTGGCCCAATAATGAATGCAATCCCCGTCCAAGCTGTCCATGTACCAATCGCCTTTGACTGTGCTGGTCCGCTAAAAACGCTAATGATCAGCGCAAGTGAGCTCGGTACTAGCAGCGCCCCCGAAATCCCCTGAAGTGCACGACTGATGATCAAAAACTCACCACTTGGTGCAATTGCACATAGAAGCGACGTAATCAGAAATCCATAAAGTCCAAAGGTTAAGATTTTCTTACGACCAAATATGTCGGACAGCGATCCAGCCGCAAGAATGAGAGTACCTAGCGTTATCAAATAGGCATCACTCACCCATTGTTGGATGACTAGTCCACCACCAAGCTCACGACTAATCGCGGGTAATGCTACATTAACGACTGATCCGTCTAGAAAGGCGACGAATGACGCCAGAATACTAATGACGATAACGAGTCGTTGATGCTTGTCCATACCATTACTATACGCGCTTTATGATTTTTCGAATTTTTCGCCGTAGCTGATATCACCAGCGTCCCCTAATCCCGGCACGATAAAGAATCGCTCGTTGAGCTCTTTATCAATTGTTGCTGCATAAAGAATGATATTAGGAATATGCGCTTGCAGGAAATCGATCGCTGGTTGACTAACAATAACACCACTCACGAAGACTTGTGAAGGTGCGCCATATTCAAGGAGCTTATTATATATATCCACAATCGTCGTACCGGTGGCAATCATAGTATCGGCAATAATCAAAGGTCGACCATCGAGATTAGGCGACGAACTGTATCCAATGACACTTTCCATAACCCCATCTTTATCAAGTTGTCGATAAGCGGCCAGAAACGCGCTATCAGCGTCATCAAATATCTGTAGAAATCCGCTGTATGGTGGCAAACCTGCTCGAATTATGGTTGCAACTACTGGCTGAGTTGACAGAGTCTTTGTCGTGGCATTCGCGACTGGTGTATGTGCTTGGTTGCTTGAGTATGAGAGTTCTTTACTAATTTCGTAGGCCGAAATCGCACCGATGCGTTCGAGATTTTGCACGAATCGCTTACGGTCTTTTTGAATAGTAGTGTCGCGAATTTCGTGTAGGTATTGCTCGAGGATCGAGGTATGTTCGGATAAATTAACAATCTTCATACTCTTATGATAACCCATGACGCCCTAAGTTTTTATTTCTTACGTACGTCTTTTGCTATGACAGAATCATCTTCCCTGATTGTCTGGGCATGCCAGACGCCGAGTGCTTGGCCAAATGGCAATACATCGCTATAGCCGACAACGTCTGCTGCCTTACGGATGAGCGAGCCGATTAAACCAGTGAAGCGGAGCTTCTTATATTCGAAAATTGCCCAATTCGCCCCTACCGGTACTACAACAGGAGGCATTTTAGGGACATATTTTGCCTTGGATTTTTTAAGGATGTGTCTGGCAACAAAGACCCCATCGCGTAGTGCTGTCTGGGCTAATCCACTAAACTGCGTTGCGGCATTATCACCGATTACATAGATATTTTGGTCAGCGCGTAGATAGTTATCGACGACAACCTTGCCGTTTTTGCTAAGCGTAAATTGGTTCGCATTTGCCCCGAAAAATGGATTATTCGCGACGCCAGAGGTCCAAATGACTGTGTGGCTTTTAATTGGTTTGCCGCTGACAATCAGACTGTCGACTGTCTCGGCCTCAACTTTTTTGCCAAGTTCGACATGCACTCCGAGGCTTTTGAGACGCGCCGTAACAAGACTACTCGCCTTTTCGGACATCCTCGGTAGGACGCGCGGGGCTGCTTCGATAAGGCTAATAGAGATTCTTGGTTGAGGCTGCCTATAGTGTTTTTTAAGGTGTGTGAGATATGTCCCTAGTGCAGATGATAACTCGACGCCTGTTGGACCTGCTCCGACGACTAGGAAGTTCTTGTCGGCGCCATTCGGTCGTGAAAACTCATCAAATAGATGTTGTTTGAGCTCGCTAATTTCATCTTCGGATTTAATGCCATAGGCATACTGATCAAGGCCTTCGATACCAAAGTATGTCGTAACAGAACCAAGGGCTAGAATCAGGGTGTGATATGGATAATGGATGCCGGATGTGCCCGTAACCACCTGCTCTGCTTTATTAATTGTCGTTATCGAATCAATTACAACGTTCACATTATCTCGACCTGCAAAGATTTGACCGAGCGGCACCCACGACTCTAGATGACTGTAGCCTGTAGCAGTACCAAACAGTGCTGGGTAATATTGAAAGTATGGCTTGTCGCTGATGAGCGTAATTTGGGATTTCTTGTTTTTTGACAATTCTAGAGCTGCTTTAACACCTCCGAAGCCACCACCAACAATGGTTATCTGCATAAATTGATCCTGTTTATGTTTTGTTCTATAAACGTATAATAGGGCCAACAGAGATAATAATCAAGGAAAACAGCTCTTAGATGTTTGTGTAATACGGTTAAACTACGCTATGATATAAAAAGCATATGCGTAAAGATAAAAAGCGTAGCCTTAAGCGCCCTATCCAAGTTGTTCTTTCGAGTGTTGTCGCGATTATCATTATCACTGCTTTGGTCTATGTAACTCGTGGTAGAGATATTCCAGTGCTTAATCCTCACGGTATTATCGCCGATCAGGAACGTAACTTAATTCTCCTGACGGTTGGACTTGGGCTTTTGGTCGTGGTCCCGGTGTTTATTATGTTGTTTACGATTGCATGGCGGTATCGGGCAAGTAATACTAAGGCAGTCTATCAACCTGATTTTTCGAGCCATAAAGGGTTCGAGGCACTTTGGTGGGGTCTTCCCTGTTTGATAATTCTAACACTGGCAATTATTACCGGTATTTACACTCATGCCCTTGATCCATTCAAGCCCATTGACTCGCAGGTTAAGCCGGTTACTATTCAGGTTATTTCTCTGCAGTGGAAGTGGCTGTTTATCTATCCAGACCAAAAAATTGCAACGCTTAATTATGTTGATATTCCAAAGGACACGCCAATTAATTTCATGATTAGCTCTGACGCACCAATGAACTCGTTTTGGATACCAGCGCTTGCCGGTCAAGTCTACGCGATGTCTGGAATGTCGACTCAGCTCCATCTAATGTCGAATTCCGTCGGATCATACGTCGGAACTTCAGCCAATATCAGTGGTGATGGCTTTGCTGATATGCATTTCAAAGTTAATTCAATGAGCGAGTCAGATTTTGCAACGTGGACGCAAAAGGCAGCAGTATCGACTAGTTCGCTAGCGAATACTGATTACAAAAAACTCGCAGAGCCAAGTCATGATAGTTCAGAAGCGACATACAAACTTACGGACGCGAGTCTGTATAATGAAGTCATTATGAAATATACATCTCCGGGTGGGTCAATGTAATGTTCAATACTCTTTCGCAAATTATTTTTGGCCGTTTAACTCCCTCTGATTTTGTTCACGATCCAATTATGGCGGGGGCGGGATACGCGATGATTGGTGGTCTCGTGCTGGTTGTGCTTGCCCTTACGTATTTTAAGAAATGGAAGTGGCTGTGGCGAACTTGGTTGACGTCGCTTGACCCAAAAAAGATCGGTGTCATGTATCTGATTGTGTCAGTTATTATGCTACTGCGCGGACTTGCCGATGTATTGCTTCTACGGACTCAACAAGCAACAAATGGCTCGGCCGGTATATTAACGTCCGATCATTTCCAACAGATTTTCTCGGCGCATGGCACAATTATGATTTTCTTTGTTGCCATGGGTGTTATATTCGGAATCTTTAACCTCATTATTCCGTCCCAAATTGGGGCACGAGACGTTGCTTTTCCACTTCTCAACTCTATAAGTTTTTGGTTATTTGCCGCAGGCATGATTATTATCAACGCGCCGCTTGTCGTAGGAGAGTTCTCGACTGCAGGTTGGCTTGCCTATCCCCCACTATCCGAGCTGCAGTATAGCCCTGGAGTCGGTGTTGATTATTGGATTTGGAGTCTTCAGATTGCAGGTATCGGCAGTTTGCTATCGGGTATTAATTTCTTTGTAACGATCATTAAGATGCGTGCACCAGGCATGAAACTTATGATGATGCCAATTTTCGCTTGGAGTGTTCTGTGCTGCACGTCGCTGATCATGTTTGCCTTTCCTATTTTGACGGCAACGCTAGGGATGTTGTCGCTTGACCGCTTACTGGGTATGCATTTCTTTACGTCAGGTGGCGGAGGTAACCCGATGCTTTACGTAAACCTGATATGGGCCTGGGGACATCCCGAAGTATATATTCTCGTACTACCGGCCTTTGGAATCTTCTCTGAAGTCGTGGCGACCTTTTCTGGTAAAAAATTGTTTGGCTATACCTCAATGGTCGTTGCGCTTGTAGCAATCACTATACTTTCGTTCACGGTCTGGTTACATCACTTCTTTACTATGGGTGCGGGGGCCGACGTTAATACGTTCTTTGGCATAATGACGATGGTAATTGCGATCCCGACAGGCGTAAAAGTCTTTAACTGGATCTTTACTATGTATCGCGGACGAGTGCGATTTACGACGCCGATGCTTTGGTTCATGGGCTTTATCGTAACCTTTACGCTTGGTGGTGTGGCTGGTGTTTTGATGTCTGTTCCACCGGCTGATTTTCAGTTTCATAATAGTCTCTTCTTGGTTGCGCATTTCCACACCATGATTGTCGGTGGAGTATTGTTCGGGGCATTTGCTGGCTTTGCCTATTGGTTCCCAAAGTTCACTGGGTTTACTCTTAATGAACGTCTCGGTCGATACGCCTTTTGGTTATGGATTGTCGGCTTCTTACTCGCTTTTGTACCACTTTACATACTAGGCTTTATGGGCGCGACACGTCGTCTTGACCACTATGATCCATCGCTTGGTTGGCAAGGTTTGTTTATTGTTGCTGGTGTCGGTGTACTACTCATTTGTGCAGGTGTTGCAATGCAAGTCCTACAAGTTATTGTCAGTATCGTCAAGCGAAATCAAAATCGCGTCGGTGAAGATCCATGGAACGGACGAACTCTCGAATGGTCTATTGCATCACCTCCGCAGGTTTATAACTACACTGTCATCCCAACCGTTACTTATCGCGACGAATTCTGGGAAATGAAACGACGACATCACACCATAAAACCCGAGTATACAGACATTTGGTTGCCAAAAAATAGCGCTACCGGCATTATTGTCGGGCTGTTCGCATTGATATTTGGCGTGGCGGTTGTTTGGCATGTTGTATGGCTGGTTATCGTTGGAGTCATTGGCGTGATTGTTACATTAATTATTAGATTGACTAGCGACGAAACAGAAGAAAAACTGACCGCGGCTGAGGTTGCTAAAAGAGAACTCAAGAGGCAGACAGTATGAAACAAGTAACTAACGATCCTGTTGTACAAGAAAAGAAAACCCTCGGTTTTTGGATATATTTGATGACCGACTGTGTTTTATTTGCTGGCTTATTTGCAACATTCGCGGTTCTTCATACGAGTACTTTTGGTGGTCCATCAGGAGCAAAACTTTTTGATCTGCCGTTCGTATTAGTTGAAACGATGATACTACTGACTAGTAGCTTTACTATTGGGCTCGCGATTTTAGGTGGCGCCAGGGGCTTCAAGAAACAAACATTGGTTTGGCTGATTGTTACTTTTGCACTTGGTGCAGCCTTTTTGACGCTAGAATTAACCGAGTTTAGCCACCTAGTCGCCGACGGCAATGGCTGGGATAGGAGCGCCTTCCTATCGTCGTTCTTCACGCTCGTTGGAACGCACGGCCTCCACATTACAATTGGTTTATTGTGGCTACTCGTTATGATTGTTCGCTTATGGAAGTTTAACTTCAGACAAACTGATCTTAATCGACTGGCACTATTTGGTTTATTTTGGCACTTCCTTGATATCGTCTGGATCTTTATCTTTAGCATTGTTTACTTGATCGGAGGCTTGTCATGAGGCTCAAGATAGAAGCGCGCGACTCGTCGACACGATATATATCATATGTCGTCGGCTTTGTCTTATCAGTTATCGCGACTGTGCTCGCCTATTTAGTTGTCGTTAATCATGTTTGGCCGATGGCTACGCTTGTGTATGTGATTTTAGGTATTGCGGTTATTCAGTTGATCACCCAAGTAGTTTTCTTCCTTCATATTGGTAGAGGTAGTCATTGGAAAGCGATCACATTTGCGTTTTCAATTCTCATTGTCCTCATTATTGTGATCGGTACAATCTGGATAATGAATAATCTTAATTACTCAATGATGAGAATGACGCCGGACCAGATGCAGCTATATATGAAACAAAACGAAGGAATTTAATGGAACGACGAACTCACTCGTATGTTCAGCTTATTAAGCCTGGCATAACACTAAGTAATACGATCAGTGGTACTGCAGGATTTTTTCTCGCGACAAGTGTCGTTTCGTTTAAGTTGTCTGTATTAGTCGGCGCAATTGGTGGTATTGCCTTTATTATCGCATCGGCCTGCGTCGTTAATAATATTCTTGATCGTGGTATTGATAAACGCATGAAACGAACAGCCAAGCGCGATGTTGCGAGTGGAGTTATCAGCGTGCCTAAGGCTGCCCTATTCGCTAGCCTACTTGGTCTTGTTGGATTTGCAACGATACTGACTTTAACTAATCCACTGACGTTTCTTTTGGGTGTGATCGCTTACGTTTGGTATATCGTTATCTATGGACTCGCCAAGCGAACAACGGCGCTCAGTACAATCATAGGAGGCGTTGCAGGAGCATTGCCTCCTATGGCTGGCTATACCGCACTAACTGGACGCATTGATGCCGCTGCGATTATCTTATTTTTGACTCTGTTTTTTTGGCAGTTGCCTCATTTTTATGCAATTGCGATGTTTAGACGATCGGATTATGCAGACGCAAAACTTCCCGTATGGTCAGTGAAGTATGGTATGAAGAGCACCAAAAGACAGATTGTGATCTTTGCATTTCTATACGCGATTACCGCGACGTTACTCACCTTTTTTGGCTATACAGGCGTAGTTTATTTAGTCCTCAGTCTTGCACTTTCGGTTTATTGGCTATCCCGTGGCCTCGTATACTACCATAAATTAGATGACGAAAAATGGGCACGAAAAATGTTTGGCGCGTCTCTTTTAGTGTTACTTTCCATGTGTTTACTCATTGCAGTTGGCGGATACTTACCATAGTGTATACTGGCATTATGGTTATCCTTATTCATGTCATTATTGCACTAACAAGTATCGTTATCGCGAGTGTCGGCTTTTTGCGTCCAAGTATGAAAAAACTCTACATAAGTTACGGGTTTATTGGCGCAACTATCCTGACGGGCTCGTACTTACTGATTACGGTTCCAAGTCATATTTTACAGAGTTGTTTAACAGGTTTGTTTTATCTGACGGTAGTTTCGATGGCTACGGTTGCAACCCACGTTCGCTTGCGACGTATTGACGAATCTATCTAAGTCTTTTGGACTACTTCAGTAGCTAACTGGTTCTTTTTTTGAACGATGCGATGTCTCAAGACACGAATTAGTATGTAGATACCTGCCACGATAATGAACATGGCTAGGACGAGAATATTGCGAAGTGCGTTCTCGCTCGTGGGTAGTGATGCAAGTGCAGGATTCTTGGCACCAGTTGCATCGGTTGCGCTCACCAGCGTCGGGCAAACTGTCTTTTCGTCTGAGGTCGGGGCTGCGGGTGCTGCGTAGCGCGCGTTGCTGTACGTACAGCCAAGCTTGTTTAGGCTACCGAGTGACGCACATGAGATTGGCAAAAAGACCTTTGATGGTGTGCTGGGGGCAAGATCAGTACAGACTTCGATACTAATGTATTTTTTGACAAGCGTATATTGCGGAAATGCACCCTTAATTAACAGAGGTGCTAGAACAAGATACGCAACAAGAAATGTCGCTAGTACGGCGATAATGTATTTTAAGAAAGTACTTTTTATTAACTTATTCCACATTTACTTACTGTTATTGTATCATTCGACCCTCCATACCCTATAGTTCTAATGCCTTTTCTCTGGTAATAGGGTATACTGGTAACAGTAACTATGGAACTAATTTGAGCAAATAATGAACGATAAATTAATCATTGTATCGACTCGTCTTCCTGTGAGCGTCTCTAAAGTTGATGGAAAATTGCGCTACGAATCGAGCGCCGGTGGTTTATCGACTGCCATCGATTCGTTAAAGAAATCTGCTGATAGCGTGTGGGTCGGCTGGCCCGGGATTGCCTCCGATGATCTGACTCCAAAAGAAAAAACCGAAATTACGACCGAACTACAAAAGCGAGGCTGCTACCCAGTATTTCTCAACAATAACGAAATTAATAAATTCTACTCGGGGTATAGCAACTCGACATTGTGGCCACTCTTTCACTACTTCCCGAAGGAAGCACAGTATGATTCGTCCTACTGGGATATGTATCAGGATGTTAATATGCAGTTTGCTCGTGCCGCATTAAAGTTTGCGACCGCAAATGCAAAAATATGGGTTCATGATTACCAACTCATGTTAGTGCCTAAAATGCTTCGTGATATTAATAAGGATCTGACAATTGGCTTCTTCCTACATACCCCCTTTCCTGCTTCTGAAGTCTTTCGCCTAATCCCTGAGCGTGAGGCACTACTTGAGGGTGTCCTGGGCGCTAGTTTGATCGGTTTTCATACCTATGATTACGTGCATTATTTCCTTGCGAGTACGCTAAAGATATTGGGTTATGAAAATACACTCGGGACAGTTCGACTCGATAATCGACTCGTTCAAACGGATGCCTTTCCTATCGGCATCGACTACAAAAAGTACGCCAAGGGCTCATACAATCGTAAAGTTAGCTCAATTCAAAGGACATTTGACCTGTTTCGAGCAAAAACACAAGTGATTCTATCCGTTGATCGCGCTGATTACACCAAGGGTATCCCTGAACGCCTTGATGCGTTTGAACTATTTCTTGATCGACATCCAGATTTTTTGCGACGAGCAGTACTTGTAATCGTTGCGGTACCATCGCGCGGTGATGTGAACGCATACAAAGAACTACGGGCAACAATTGAACAAAAAGTTAGCCGGATAAACGGCAGATTCTCAACGATCGACTGGTCCCCTATTACATACCGCTATCAGCCACTGCCGTTTGATGAGCTGTGTGCTCTCTATGCGCGTGCTGATGTCATGCTGGTTACTCCACTTCGTGATGGTATGAACCTAGTCGCGAAAGAATATGTCGCAGCTAGACACAGCCATAACGGAGTGCTTATTCTGAGCGACATGGCAGGTGCTGCAATCGAGTTAACCGATGCACTACTAGTGAATCCTAACAATACATCGCAAGTTGCTGATGCGATTTATGAAGGTCTTACGATGCGTGAAACAGACCAACGAAAAAGAATGAGAAAAATGCAAGCGAGGGTTTCACAATATACTATCGAGAAATGGGCACAGGATTTTGTGAAAGAATTATCAGATTCCGTCAAGAAGCGAGATACGAACGCAAAATGGCTAAACCAGCAGCAAGAAAGAGTTTTACTTGATGACTATAAAAAATCATCGAGACGATTAATACTACTTGATTATGACGGGACACTCAAGAACTTTGCAGACTCACCCGATGCAGATCGATCTGAGCCAAGCATTAAGCTAAAAAAATTACTAAAAACTCTGACACAAGATAAGCAGAACAAAATTATTATTATCAGCGGTCGTAAAAGAACGACCCTACATAAATATTTTAGGAACAAGGACATTGGGCTTATAGCGGAGCATGGCGGCTGGGTATATGACGATGGCCAGTGGACGAAGTTTAATCAAAACACGTCTGATTGGAAGAAAAAAGTAAAACCAATTCTAAAAGAATTTGTCGCTAGAACACCCGGGGCAGTGCTGGAGGAGAAAGATTTTTCATTTGCTTGGCATTACCGCCAAGTACAACCAAATCTTGCCTACGTCCGTAAAGAGGCGCTCAAGACAAAACTTCGTGGCGCACTTGGTACCGATGATATAGGAGTTTATGAAGGACAAAAAATCATTGAAGTAAAGTCAAAGCGCATGAATAAGGGCGTCGCTGTTGCGGGCTTGGCAGCGAAAAATCAATGGGATTTTATCTTAGCAATTGGAGATGACTATACGGATGAGGATATGTTCCTGGCTATGCCAACCGATGCGTATACGATTAATGTTGGTACGGATCATACCAACGCTCGCTATCAAATTCGAAGTGTTGACGACGTACTAGAATTACTGCGACTACTGATTTAGCATTGAGACGATACTAATTATTTGATAGAATAAATGCATATAAAACGTAAATTTTGAATACTTTTTAAAGTACGAGAAATCATATAAAAACAAACATCAAGATCATTAGACTTTTGCAAGTAATCGTATCAATCGTTACGATTGTATTTGGTATTTATCTTGGTACTTCAGTTTCGGCTTATGTCGCAAGTCTTATCCATCCGGGTAACGTTGTCGGCGTAACAAAAGTAACGACTACAAAGCCTCCAACAGTTGCAGTAACAACTCCGCCAAAAACCACAACGAAGGCAACACCGACACCAGTTAAAACTGTTACAAAAACTTCAGTTACGACGACTCCTACTCCTACTCCGGCTCCAGTTGTTGTTGTCCCCGCGCCATCAAGTGATGTACCGAGTCTAACTCCTACTCCACCGGCCACAACGACAACAAATACAGGCAGTAGCACCAGCTATACTTCAACAAATTGGTCAGGTTATTTAGCTGCTACAGGTAGTTTTAGTGCAATATCAGGCGCATGGATGGTCCCCCAACCAACAGGTAATGGCACAGCGACTACAGCGGATGCAACCTGGATTGGGATTGGTGGTGTTAGCTCATCCGACCTTATTCAAGTAGGGACTGATAATACAGTGAGTAGCACCGGCGTCGTTACGACCTCGGCATTTTATGAACTCCTACCATCAGCAGCTCGTCCTATTGTAACGATGATCGTCCAGCCAGGTGATTCGATGCAAGCGTCTCTAACCGATGTCGGTGGCCAATGGACGATTACAATTACGGATCTCACAAATTCGCAAACATTTACGCGCGTAGTTGCCTATACGTCCAGCCTCTCGTCGGCCGAATGGGTTGAGGAAGATCCTTCCAACGTCGATGGGACGCAAATTCCATTTGATACTTTCGGCTCAGTTAACTTTACGGGCAGTTTAACAACTAATAATGGGACGTCTGTTAATTTAAGCAGCGCAAATGCTTCAAAAATAACAATGGTAAATCAAGCTGGAACGGCGATTGCCATACCATCTGCTATCGGAAGCGACGGTGGTAGCTTTACGATAACTTCACAGTAACGACTTAAAGAAATGGACCTCCATGGAGAGGTCTATTTATTTAACTGTGATTTAAGCTTTTTCTTCAAAATACGCTTTCGTGATGCACCGTGCCAGTTCTTGTGTTTGGCCATAATTTGAGTATCCAATCTTTGTATCTGTTATCATAGCATGTTTCCCGACAATAGCCTATTCTCGGCGTTGTGAATCACGCCGGCATCTAGTATTGTTAATTTATGTCCTTGTCATCAAAAACAAAAATTAAATTTGCAAATTTTTTTGGAGCACTTGGCTACTTTCTGTGTTGTATGCAATGGCTACTTGCGGTCGTTATTTACTCGAGCTTCATTAAATCAACGTTAACTTCATTTACACCAGTTGTTCAAAAATCTGTACAAACCAGGCCTGTGCCCATTAATCTTGCGACAAATGTTCCCGTCATGGTAGTTGTTCTGCTGTTTGCAGTTTCAGTTATTATCCTAGCAGTATATGTGTTCATGAAAATTCCGTCGGCAGTGGCAAAAACAAGTAAAAAAATCGTCCATGAAGTTGCCGAGTCGAGTGTGCCGATCGTTCTGCACGCCCAACATTTACCTCAAACGAAACAAAATGAACGAAAAGTTATTTTTCGTATGACCGTGCTGATTAAGGTGTTAATTATATTGTTGCCGATTATTGCGGCCTATTGCTCGCAGTTTATAGCCAGTCAGGTTCTGCAGTTTAGTGTATCGATGTACCTTAGTCTTTTACTTGCTGCTTGTACGACAGTCTTCTTTTTGCTTCAGTATGTTGTTGCTAGATTATTGTCCGTCGTAAAACAAGAGCTATGGTAGTATGATTGCCAGGACTCATGATCTTGCCTCGATTACTGCACTTGGCGTAATATTTGTGCTAATGCCTACTCAGCCGATTAGTCTTGCAACGGTTATTATTGCGATATTGGCGAACCTTATCGGAGGTATTACACCAGACATTGATCAACCCACTGCCCCGCTATGGAAAAATCTACCAATTGGTAAATATTTTGGTAAAATATTTGGGCATCTGCTAGGTGGCCATAGATTCTTTACACACTCGATTCTGGGATTAGCCTTTTTTGGCTTTTTGACTCACTTGCTACTTATTTTTTTACAGCCAATCATGAGCTCGGTAGATACAAATATTGTTTGGTGGGCATTTATGATTGGTATGTTATCTCATTTAGTCATGGACACATTTACAAAGGAGGGTGTTCCGTGGCTACTGCCTATTCCTATTAAGTTTGGTTTTCCGCCAATTAGAACATGGCGCATTACAACTGATACATGGGTTGAGCTGTGGGTCGTCTTTTCGCTACTGATTGCGTTCAACATTTGGTTTTATTTCGTGCACTATCAACAACTACTCTTTCTACTAAGACACGTTATTGGTTCCTAGATTAGGTCTGCTTACGGATAGTTACTATACCGACAACAATTACCCAGGCTAAGAATGGAAAGGTAGCCAGTAACGTAACAGCGGCTCCACCAGCTGAAAAAAACGACGTTGCACTCGTTCCCCCAAAGACTGTCGGTACCGCGAGTAAATTCAGTACAGCAACTCCATAACCAACCCAACCGGTCCACTTAGACACGGCGTTTGAGGCGAACGTTGTATATGCAAAGGTTGCCGTAACTAGAGCCGTCAGGATACAACCGATAGATCCAAAGAGTAGCATGTGGCCTTCTGTCAGCGCGCGTAGGACTGACGGGTCGGCTGCATAGTTACCAACTGTATCGAGCGCTGCACCAGCGTCCATAGCGTCGCCAACGAGCGTTACGGCGACAAAGACGAGTCCTGCGCCGAAAGCGAGATCGGTGATCCAGCTTAACTCTCGTTTGGAACGGATAATTAGCTGTCTAAAGCCCGCAAAGAAAATGATCAAACAGCTCATAAGCAAGGTGTCAATAATGATAATTGCGAGCGTTTGAGTTGCATTATTGGTAATAAAGTCTGACAGCGCGGCACCATCACCTAAAGAAGGCCGTGAACCCATCGCTATTTTAACTAAGAATTCTGTAAACATTAGTATCGCGATTGCAATTGCGGCGAAGCCTGTCAGCACTCGGACTTCTAAACGTTTAGAGATAAACGCATTCGCTTTACGTCGTATGAAACGGACTAAACGACCATTGTAGGCTTTCTTCATTCTGACAACTCCTAATACTATTAGTGTAGTACCTTTTGCAAGTATTGCTATACTAGAGTAAAAGGAGATACTTATGGAAAAGCTATACATCCCAGTACTTGCAGGAACAACTAGAGAACAAAGAGAAAGTATTTACGCGGCCCGATTGGTTGCGGAAGTCGGCAAGACATTTGAAGAAATCGAAACGGAACTAGTAGATCCTAAGGATTTCGTTTTTCCAGGAGACGGTAACGACCCTGAGGGCAAAGACCCACGTTATACGGCAATTACCGAACGTGCCGATGGATTTTTCATTGTTTCACCAGAGTATAACCACAGTTTTCCGGGATCACTTAAACGGATGCTTGATAGTGAACTCAAGAACTATATTCATAAACCAGTTGCGTTTGGTGGCGTTTCGTCGAGCCAATGGGGCGGCGTTCGTGGCATTGAAGCTCTCGTTAGTACAGTACGTGAAATGGGGCTTGTAGCGACCTTCACGGATATGCAATTTCCAAAAATTCAGGAACTTTTTAACGATGAAGGTATTCTGCAAAATGAGTCGTATCGGGAGTATGTAAAAGGTGCCTGGATCGAACTAATTTGGATGGCTAAGGTTCTTAAATATGGCAGAGAAACGGTAGAGAGTAAACATCACAAGATATCACAGCAGGCAGACAACTAGCAACGGCGTGAGTCTTGTATACTAAGTACGTGAGAGATAAAACTTGGAGCTTAGTATGATTCTACTGATTGATAACTACGACTCCTTTACTTATAACTTGTATCAACAAATCGCCTCTTTAGGGTACGATGTGGTCGTCGCAAAACACGATGAAATATCGATTGATGAAGTAGAAAAAATGCAGCCGACGCATATTGTCATTTCGCCTGGGCCAAAAACACCACAGGATAGTGGTGTTAGTATGGATGTAATTCGGAAGTTCCATAAGACGACGCCGATTTTGGGTGTCTGTCTTGGGCATCAGTGTATTGGTGAAGTTTTTGGGGCTAAAACTATCAGGGCCAAAGAGATTGTCCATGGCAAAACTGGCAGTATTACTCATACGCCCGAAGGGATGTTCCGCGGTGTGCCAAGCCCCTTTTTAGCCGCAAGGTATCATTCACTGATGATCGATAAAGTCCCTGATGGTTTTACACTAACGGCCTGGTCAGATGACAAGACGATTATGGGCATTGCGCACAATACGTATCCCCTATTTGGTGTCCAATTTCATCCTGAATCATTTATGACTGAACATGGAGAGACAATAATGAGGAATTTTTTGACATGTCAGTAGATCTAGGGACACTCAAGATGGATGATGTGCTCCGACGATTAGGCAGCACGGAAAAACACGTCAGTGTAGCGAGTAGTACAACAGCACACGGATGGACGTCGATCATTGCCTGGAACCCAGTTAAAGTTTTTGAAACTCCATTCGATGATAGTACTAACCCAACTTCACGATTAGAAAAATTTGTGCAAGACCAACAAACAGACGGTCGGCTGACGATCGGATATCTATCATACGACTTAGGCTGTACACTTCACCAGGTAACTATGACAACTGATGATGATTTACATACGCCACTCGTCTTTGCTCTCGCGTTCGATAACTGGATAAGCTTTGATCAGGAAGGTTCAACATTTCACAGCAAGACGGACACGTTTGACGATGAAGTCGCGAGCATACTGTCTCGTCCTTCGCGTCCGCAACCAACTAGTTTATATGAGAAAGCTCCATCCCCTGTCTGGCCACGCGAGTCTTATAATGCAGCCTATCAAAAAGTTCACGACTATATTGAAGCTGGCGACATCTATCAAGCAAACCTGACGCATCGACTTGAGGGTACGACGGAGCTTGATGGGCTCGATATATATCGTAAGGTTTCTATAACCAGCCAGGCTGATTTTCAGATCTATATTGGCGGAACTGATTTTGAAGTTATCAGTGCCTCACCTGAACGATTCGTGCGAATCGTTGGCGGTAAGATCGAGACATCACCAATAAAAGGTACAAGACCCAGAGGTACTAATGCGGCGCAGGATGAAGCCCTGCGTCTCGATTTGGAGACAAATGTGAAAGACCTGGCAGAACTCAATATGATTACTGATTTGATGCGTAATGATCTTGGTGCCGTGAGCGAAATTGGATCAGTGGCAGTGAGCGAAAAACGTGTACTCACAAGCTACCCTACGTTGTGGCATGCACATTCAACTATTACAAGTGAGCTACGTTCTGATATCAGTCCGATTAGGGCGCTTATATCTTTGATGCCGGGCGGCTCAATTACTGGCTGTCCCAAGAAGCGTGCTATGGAAATAATCGACGAAGTCGAGGTCAAACGACGAGGTATTTACACAGGTTCGATCTTTGTCATTCAGCCGACTGGCGAGCTGGACAGCAATATCGCAATTCGTACAATGATCAAAAAAGGCGCTGACGTTTACCTGTCTGTTGGCGGTGGTATTGTCTACGATTCAAAACTATCGGACGAGTATGATGAGACTATTCAAAAAGCTGCAGTGTTTCTGAATTAAGACTGATTTTGTGTACAGGTAATTTCGATGCCAGGTATACCCGTTTCAAAGGCGTCTAACTTGTAGATTGCAACCGTCGCAGCAAGGATACGTTTGTCGTCAAGAACTTGATCGGCAATTTCCTGGGCAAGGCGTTCGATTAGGTTAAAACTCGTCGTCTGAACAGTATTTATGACGGTCTGTCTGACGTATGCGTAGTCAATGGTATCGCTGACGTCGTCAGACTCAAAGGCCGACTCATTATCAACTTCAAGTGTCAGGTCTATTTTGAATCGTTGCTCTGTGGTTTTCTCATGATCATAGACACCATGCTTGGCGTCGATAACTAAATCTTTTAAGTAAATTTTTGACATTAGTGTTTTGCAAAGCCTCTGACTTCACTATCGGGTTGCATAACAAGAGTTACACCCATTTTTTTACACATATCAATGGTAAGTTGGTCTTTTAGCGACCCGCTACTTGCAAATATTGCCTTAACACCCGCCTTAGCGAGAACTTCAGGTCCGTCTGGTGCTGGGAAGAAACTATCGCTCCATGCCATGGCACCATCAACCGTATGACCTGCGTCGCGAGCACGTTTTACGGCAAGTTCTGCTGCGCCAACACGGTCTTGTTGGCCGACACCATTCCCGATGAGCTGCCCGTGGTTTATGAGTGTAATCGTATTACTGTTACTAATACAGCCGATCGCCCAAGCCATAACCATGTCTTGTTTTTCGGCGTCGCTAATTGGCTGACCGTAAATATCAGATTTTGATAGGTCAAGTACGAAAGTATAATTAGGCTGCGTTAGATACCCGCCACGAATTTGGCGGCGGCGTGTTGTGTGATCAAGTGAATCGATTGTTAAACTTGCTAACGCTGGGTTTGCCATTAAGCGACACTTACCTTGTTTACGCTGCAACATTTCAGGCACACCATCTTCAAACTCTGGTGCAAAGACGCCATCGAACAAACGTGGTGGGTCGCCCTCTTCTAATTCTGTCATGGCTGAGGCAACAGCCTTGGTGATCGGGAAGTTTGTCATAATAACACCACCAAAGAGCGCACGCTTGTCGCCGGCAATCATTTCCTTGATAACCTTTATTGGATCATTACCAATTGCAGCGCCACAGGCATTACCGTGCTTAACACCCATAGCCATGAGTGGTACTTTACCGAAGTTCAGTTCAAAGCCCGCAGCAATATGAGTTAGGCCTTGGAGGAGACAGTCGGCATCAGTCAGACCGATAAAGCTACGTGCGTCGCCTTCGACTAGCGTGAAATTATGAAGTGCAAGAGGGTCTGTGTCGTCCCCTACTTTGTAGTGCGCAGCCGGCGTGAGGTATGGGCTTTCGCCATATTTTAGGTTTTCAACACGCTCGCCGAGCATGCCCTCATACTTTGCGTCAGAGTGGTATTTAGCGGCTGGTAAGTAGTACTTAGCGGTCGTAAAGTATGCCTTGGCAGCAAGATCTTTGACAAACGCTTCTTTATCTGGACTACCAGCGTTGAGCCAATCAATAACTGGTTGGTAATCTGCTGGATCACCGATAACGATTCGCTCGCCTTTGGCACCAGAGTTCAGTGCGGCTGGTCCACCAATATCCGTTTTTTCGATGACAGATTCTGGTGTCGCATCAGATTTTGCAATCTCTTCAGCAAGAGGATAAAGGTTAAAACAAACGAGGTCGATATACGGTAGACCCAGGGATTCCATTTCGTCCTCGTCTTCTTTGATGTAGCGCGCGAGAAGCCCGGCATGAATTTCGCGTGATAATGTTACGACACGATGGCCCAGGATCGCACTGCCACCCACAAGCGTAGCAACGTCAGTGACTGGGATTCCAGCCTCGGAGAGTACCTTAGCAGTTCCCCCTGATGAACAAATATTCCAATTAAGTTTAACCAGAGACTTGGCAAATTCTACGATGCCAGTTTTATCATACACGGATAATAATGCGTTTTTCTGTGTGCTCATGTGGGGGAATCTCACCTCTCTTTGTTACTTTTCTCTTAGCCCGTGGACTTTACCATGGATAAGTATATCAGGAAAGTTGGCTAACATTAAGTAAAGTGTTGTCTGGCTCTCGTATCTCTTGTATGCTAGAGACAGTATATGGCAGTAGACGTAATTGTTGGACTTCAACGTGGCGACGAAGGCAAAGGTCGCTTTGTTGATATGGCTGCAAAAGATTATGATATTGTTGCTCGCTTTAACGGTGGGAACAACGCTGGTCATACGGTTGTATTGGCTAACGGCGACGTCCTAAAACTCCACCTTGTACCATCCGGTATCGCTCACCCTGGCGTCGTCAATATTATTGGCAATGGCACGCTCGTCAATCTACCAAAACTTGTCGAGGAAATCGCGACTATTGAAGCAAAGGGTATCAAAGTTACACCTGATAACCTAAAGATTAGCTCAAGCGCTCACCTGATTATTCCAAGCCATATCTATGATGACGAAATTCGTGAAGCTGGTGAGGGCCGCCAAGGTAGTACGAAGTCTGGCATCGCCCAAGTATCGGCTGCGAAGGCACTGCGTGTGGGTGTTCGCGCTGAGATGTTAAAGGATGACCCTGAAGGACTGAAGACTGCGATTTATGATGCATTGATGGTACAAAAACCACTTCGCGAGGCAGCAGGACTACCGGCGATCGACGAGCGTAAAATCGCTGATGACTATGTCGACAGCACCAAGCACTTAGCAGCATTTATTACTGACACAGTTGTCTATGTTAATGAAGCGCTTCGGGCTGAGAAGCCTGCTCGAGTTCTAGCTGAAGGCGCCCAGGCATTCCTGCTTGATATTGATCACGGCATGTATCCGTACACAACCTCGACGTCGACGACGTCTGGCGGTGTTGCATCAGGACTTGGCATTGCACCCTCGTTCATTGGAAAAGTTACCGGTGTTGCCAAGGCGGTTCAATCGCACGTTGGCGGCGGCCCCTATATCACAGAAGTAACGAACGAGGCGGAACTTGCACGACTACACGGCGATATGACAACTGTTGATGCTGAATACGGGACGACTACCGGGCGCAAACGTCGTCTTGGCTATCTTGATTTGCCTCAGATTCGACGGGCTAATTTAATCAACGGGACGAACGAAGTTATTCTGTCAAAAGTAGACTGGGTACCACGCTACGGCGACATGATTAAGATTTGTGTTGCTTACGAAAAAGACGGCAAGCGTATTGAAATCGCACCAGACTCTGCCATTGCAATTGAGCAGTCAACACCGATTTACGAAACACTGCCATCATGGAGTGAGGATATTCAAGCTGTTCGCAGCTACGCTGATCTGCCTCAGCAAGCTAAAGATTACGTTGAATTTATTGACGGTATGCTTGGCGTAAAAGTTTCAATTCTCGGCGTCGGTCCTGAGCCAGACCAGATTATTATTCGCTAACTTGGTATACTGACTACATGCAAGCAGTCATTTTTGATATGGATGGAGTTATCGTTGATACTGAGCCGCTTACTGATGAGCATCACAAACAATACTTACAAGAACTTGGAGCGGATCTTGATGCTAAACCGTTTGAACCACAACGTGGTATGAACTCTCGCGGTACATGGGAAGTATTTAAGACTATGTACGGTCTCGAGCATGATATTGATTTTTTAATCGAATCGGGTCGAGAAAGATATATGGAACATTTGAAGACACTTGATGAATTACCAATAATTGATGGTGTCTCAGAGTTGATTCATCAACTTCATGCGACTGGTTATCGTATTGGTCTTGCGTCGTCTTCAAACCCTAAACGTATCAAGTTATTTCTCAATCAGTTAGGACTTACAGATTTCTTTGAAGTAACAGTTTCTGGCGATGACGTTAAACACGGCAAACCTGCTCCAGATTGTTATCTTCTTGCCGCTAAAAAATTGGGTGTCAACCCAGAAGATTGTGTCGTTATCGAAGACGCTACCTTTGGTGTTCGTGCAGCGAAGAGCGCCGGTATGAAGTGTCTTGGATTTGCAGGTCTACCTCATAATGACCAAGATCTATCTGAGGCGGATCTCATTATTACAGACTTTCATAAGCTCGCAAACTTTGTCAAAACTGGCGGCGGGCTTCTTGATCTATAGAGAATTATTCTCTACCCATTCGCGGGCATTTTGGAACATCTTGAACCATGGGCTATTCTCTCCGAAGTCTTCTGGGTGCCAAGATAGTTGTTGGGTTAGGAATACGCGCTCTGGGTGAGGCATGACAATGGTCGACCTGCCGTCGGGCGTCGTGAGGGCAGTTATACCGAGCGGTGAGCCGTTAGGATTACGTGGATAGGTCTGACTAACTGTTCCCTCACCGTCGACGAACTGCCATGGAACTAATTCATCTTCTAAGGCTTGTTGCATTGCGTCCTCATTGTCAAAGACTGCCCGGCCTTCACCGTGGGCCACCGGTACTGGTAGAATTGAGCCAGCCATATCTTTGAAGAAAATTGATGGTGATTCGTTGATGCGGACATTGACGAGTCGTGCCTCGAATTGTTCGGAGGCATTCTTTAGGAATCGAGGCCATAATTCTGTCCCAGGAATAAGTTCCTTAAGCGCGGAAAGCATTTGGCAGCCGTTACAAACACCGAGACTAAAGGTGTCGTAACGAGCGAAAAATGCGCTAAATTGTTTACGTAGTTTGTCATGGAATAGGATTGTCTTGGCCCAACCTTCACCAGCACCAAGCACGTCTCCGTATGAGAAGCCGCCACACGCAACGAGTCCGACGAAATCTTTCAGGTGAACTTTGCCGTCGAGTAAATCTTGAATATGCACATCGACGCTGGTAAATCCTGCTTTATCAAATGCAGCAGCCATTTCAATCTGGCCGTTGACACCTTGTTCGCGGAAGATCGCTACCTTAGGTTTTGTCGTATGTATATTTTTTGTAAGAGCGAATGTTGCCTGTGCAATGAGACCCGGATCTTGGTCATTTTTAATCGCTTCAAATTCTTGCTTGGCGCCTTTAGCATTATCACGAAGCGACTGAATTTCGTAACTTGTACTGGCCCACCATGTTTCTAGGTCGGCTCGTGAGTTTCGATATACCTCTGTCCCGTCATTAATAACCAACTCCTGAGTATCAGTAACCTCACCTAGCCTGTAAACAGATTTACCGAGATTATTAGTAAGTATTTTTTCGATGTCATCGGCTTCACTTGTGCGCACTTGGATTACTGCACCAAGCTCTTCGTTAAAGATCTTGCCGAGCGTGTTGCCAGGAAGCTTGGAAAGATCTACTATCGCTCCACGGCGACCCGAGAATATCATTTCGGAGATAGTTGCCAGTAATCCTCCATCCGAACGGTCGTGGTAGGCAAGAAGTTTGCCGTCTTTATTAAGACTTTGGATTATGTCGAAGAAACTTTTCAGTAATTCGGGTGCAATATCAGGGACTGCGTTACCAACTTGGTTATATACCTGGGCCAAGGCTGAGCCGCCGAGACGATTTTCACCAAGTCCAAGGTCAATCAGAATAAGTTCGCTATTGCCAGGTTTTAGGTCAGGGGTAAGCGTTCGTTTGATGTTATCAACTGGGCTAAAGCCCGTAATTATCACTGATAAAGGCGACGTAACACTCTTTGCGGTGTCCCCTTCTTTCCAAACGGTGCGCATACTCAGTGAATCTTTGCCAACCGGGATAGTCAGTCCGATTGGAGGACAGAAATCTTCACCAACAGCCTTCACTGCATCGTATAGCCTCTCGTCCTCAGACTCATAGCCGGCTGCCGCCATCCAGTTGGCGGACAGTTTGACGTCAGACAGGTTCTTGATTGAGGCTGCGGCGATATTTGTGATTGTCTCGCCAATTGCAATTCGTGCAGATGCCGCTGAATCGATAAGTGCGAGTGGTGTTCGTTCGCCCATCGCCATAGCTTCACCCGTTAGTCCACTAAATGAACTTGAAGTTACGGCAACATCGCTGACTGGGACCTGCCACCTACCGACCATTTGATCACGAGTTACGAGACCGCCAATCGTGCGGTCGCCAATTGTGATGAGGAACTTCTTGCTGCCAACTGCAGGTAAATGAAGGACTCGTTTGACTGCTTCGTCTAGTTCGATTTGGCTATCGTCAAATTCGGGTAATTTTGCAGACTTGCGTGTAATCGTACGTGCCATTTTGGGTGGTTTACCAAACAAAACCGAAAGTGGCAAATCAACCGGGCTACCACCAAGTAGTGAATCTGTTACAATGAGTTGCTCTTCTACGGTCGTCTCACCAACGACTGAATACGGGCAACGCTCGCGTTCGCAGATTGCCTCGAACGCTTTCAGGTCTTTTGTGGCTATACCGAGTACGTAGCGTTCCTGAGCTTCGTTACACCAGATTTCCATTGGCGAAAGTCCTGGATCGGCACTTGGGATTTTACGAAGCTCAAAACGCGCACCAACTCCTGAATCATGAACAAGCTCTGGTAGTGCATTTGATACGCCACCTGCACCGACATCGTGGATTGAAATAATCGGGTTGTTATCACCCATCGCCCAGCATCGATCAATAACTTCTTGGACTCGTCGTTCAATTTCACCATTACCCCGCTGTACTGATGCAAAATCGAGGTCTTCTTTGCTTGAGCCAGTCTGCATGCTCGAGGCTGCTCCACCACCAAGTCCAATCAACATCGAGGGACCACCCAGCACAATGATTTGTGTGCCAGCTGGCAGTGTTTCCTTGAGGACATGTTCGTCGCGAATATTACCAAGCCCACCAGCGATCATAATTGGTTTGTGGTAGCCCCAGACGGTGTTTGGGTCAAGTGGTGGCAACGATTGTTCATAAGTTCTAAAGTAGCCTGATAAGTTTGGTCGACCAAACTCATTTGCAAAACTTGCGGCACCAATTGGCGCTTCAATCATGATGTCGAGCGCAGAGGCGATACGGCTTGGCTTTCCTTCGGTTGATTCCCATGGCTGGATTGCCTTCGGAATCATAAGGTTAGATACAGTGTAGCCAGCAAGACCTATTTTTGGCTTTGCGCCGCGACCAGTCGCGCCTTCATCACGAATTTCACCACCTGCACCCGTGGCAGCTCCCTGAGCAGGTGCAATGGCGGTCGGGTGGTTATGCGTTTCAACTTTAATAACCAAGTGAACAGGCTCTTTGTGGGCGCGGTAAACATTATCTGACGGGTCAGCAAAGAATCGCTCTGATGTATTACCGCGGAGTACTGCCGCATTATCAGAATAGGCTGATAGTACATCCTTACTATAATGTTCGTAGGTATTTTTGATCATTTTGAACAAGCTTTTACCGGCAGCTTGACCATCAATCGTCCAATCGGCGTTAAAGATTTTGTGGCGACAATGCTCACTATTTACTTGTGCGAACATCATCAGCTCCATGTCTGTCGGATTACGATGAAGGTCATTATATGCGTCGTATAAGTAGTCAATCTCGTCATCAGCAATGGCGAGTCCGAGTTCGCTGTTGGCTGTGATGAGTGCTTCTTTGCCTCCAGTAATAATATCAATTTCAATAATTGGACGAGGCTCTACCTCACTAAATAATGCTGATGCACCGTCGAGCTCTGTGAGGACTGATTCGGTCATTCGGTCGTGAAGTAGCGCGCCAACCAGTTTTCGACTAATCGGACCTACGCTCGTTACAAAATAGGCAATGCCACGTTCAACTCTACTGATGTCGGTCAGACCCGCATTATGGACAATGTCAGTTGCCTTTGATGACCATGGTGATATTGTGCCGATTCGGGGAACAACCAGGAACAGCTCACCGCCACTTAGATCTGAAGATACGTCGCCGTAGGACAAGAGTTGATTGAGCTGGCTTGTTTGTTCGTCATTCAATGCAACTTTTGTATCAACAAAATGAATATATTGAGCCTGAACATTTGTGATTGATTCATCGATCGCCTGGAGTGTTTTAAGCAGTCGCGTCTGACGAAATTTACTGAGTGCGCGACTGCCTCGCAGTGTTAACATTTAGCGAACCTCCAAT
>SCSZ01000034.1 GCA_004322265.1 Patescibacteria group bacterium | reverse complement strand
CCCCCGACGTGGGTCAGGCCCGCAGGCAACGGATGAGCGTACCCGCCCAGAGAGAGAGAGCCCCCGACGTGGGTCAGGCCCGCAGGCAACGGATGGGTATATCCGCCCAGATCGAAAGAGCCGGGCCAGGCTCCGCCGCACAGTTCCATCAGCGCCTCCCACGCCTCCGCATCGACCGCCACAATCCGGGCGCGACGGACCTTGATCTTGTTACCTGCAAGGACTACCCGCGCCCCCTCGGTCTCGCAAAGAACCATCCTGGCACCGCATTGCGCGTATCCGTACCCGCCGGGACCCTGCCCGTGCAATCCGCCTCCGTAGAACGGCGCAGGATTCCAGTCCGCCGCCTCTGCCCACTCCCCAATCGCAGGCCACTGAAAACCGCCGTACGCTGCACCGGCCGCGTCGAACCTCACCATCCACTCCCCAGACTCTTTCACCCGAGTTATCTCCGCCTGTGTCATTTCATGCCTCCAGATTAGACCGCATCCATCAATCGCGGCCGGTTCGATTTCCCGGCTTTTCCCTCAGGCTCAACGGGGTCGCGGAAGATCCAGATTAGATCAGATCCGTTGCGCTCTATAGTAAAGGACTTCGGTTTGACCTTCCCCGCCTCGATTTTTTTCGCATACGCCCAAAGGCTCTTCATCTTTTTTCTAATTTCCTTCGGGTCTGTCAGGCCAGATGAAATGGCCACTTCACGAGTCGTCATAACGGATACTTTCATCTTGGATATGACTCCGTTGAATTAAACTGCTCTACTTCCAGCTCGTAAGTCTGAGCGGCTTCAATCGGATCGGCGAAATAGCCGAGAAAAATTCTTTTACCGTCGAGCCTGATTGCTGCTCGCCACTTCTCCTTTCCTTTATCCCAACAGACACCCTTATAGCCGCTGGTATTTGTGACTCGCTTCCCAGTGTTTCTCATGTTCTCGGAGCGAGTGCATGCCCTCAGATTCTCCCGCCGGTTATTGAGGCCGTCCCCATCCCGGTGGTCGGTATCGACTTTCGGGTCAGTGAGGCCGAGGAGAAGCCGATGCATGTAGAGGGTTTTGCGGGGGCCGACACGTCTGTACGCATAAAACCTGTTTCCGTCCTTCTTTGCGGTCCATTTATATCCTTCCACCAGATCCGCATCCTCATCGTCAACCAGCGCAAATTTGCCTTGCGTGAGTGGGATTTTCTTCATGCCAGCTTCTCCTTTTTCCCCTCTGGTGATACCAAAATCCTGTCCGGTATCACCGAGTTAACCGTGACACGGAAAAAAAATTCTCTTAGGATGGGATCTTTACGGACAGCGATGATGATTTGTTTGAGGACACGCATGGACACTCGGACGGAGGCCCCAGGGGATTTCAGGTCGATCAGTTCCGCAACATCGTCCATATTCGCCCGGTCTTCTGTATATCCTTTAACTGGCAGGGTTGCCGATGATTCTGTTTCGGGGCGTTTGTCTAAAATGTCTTTCAACATTTCTAAAACCTCCTGGTTGGTTTTTCTCCTGGAGGATCCTCCCCCACAGGCCAGGACCTGTTTGTCCCGCGTCGGAGCTACCGAGCGGCAAGGGGGAGGACGGCGTTAAGCCGTTTTCTTTTGTTCGTACTCTTCCAGCAACTGAAGCAGCGCCAGTCGGATCAGGTTGGACATAGATCGGTTTTCCTTTTCTGCGATCTTATCCAACGCTGCTTTTTCCTGGTCGCTCACCTTCGCTTGTACGAACACTCGTTTTCTTTTTTCAGTCTTCATTTTCTTCACTGGCATAATTTTACATACCTTTCTATATTTGTCAAGCCCTTTTTTTGCTTGTACCTATATTTTATGTAAGGTATTGTTTCGGCTATGGAAATCAAAGAAAAAAGAAATAAAAGGCTAAATTTAAAAGTCACAGAAAGTTTTTTTAAGAAAATTATTGAATGCGCCGCGAGGGAGCATCGGAGCAAGTCGAATATGATTGAAGAGATGTGTCTGCGGTACATGGAGAATCCAAGAGAATTGTCATCGCGCCAGAAGGCGTGGCTTGAAATCTTTACGGAGTTTGAGAATAGAGGCGCGGACAAGATAACGGAAGAAGCCGTTAAGAGAGCATTGAAGAAGGCGCATATCAATGCAACCGAAATACTAAAGAGGTATAGTTGATGCGGGAGTGGGCCATCGGGGAGGAGGACTTTCAGCTTTTATTGTTTTACCTGCGGGAGATCGACGAGATTTTGGATAAGATGAGAATGCGGGATGTTAAAATTAAGGAGATGAAAAAGATTTTAGACGGGGCACGGTTGAGAGATCCAAAATTTAAAAAAGGGGGAGGATAAGCATGAATAAGATGATTCTTGTTTTGGTTGCACTGTTTGTTGTGGGATTTTCAGGTTTAGTTTTTGCTGGTGAATTTGACAAAAATCCAGACCATTATCCAAGTATCGGAATTTCTCTTGGTTACACCGGCTTCGATGGAGACCTGACCGCAACGGATTCAGGGTTTTCTACAAGCCAAAATATCGCTTCTGAGGCAACAGACCTCACTATCGATGCGCGTATTCCAGTTTCAGAATCCTGGACAATCTTAGGTGGAATTTCATTTATCGGGGCCGAAGATACTGCCACTGAAACAGCCTCATTACTTGGGGCGAAGGTAGAGGCGGGTGGGTTTTCAATCCGCATCGGCGCAAGATATTATTTCAATAAATAATGAAGCTTCGCCACCGGCCTGAATCCCCCTATTGGTATGCCGACCTTCGGGAATACGGCCTTGGCAAGCTCTCCACCGGCCAGACCGACCGGGAAGAAGCCAAGAAAAAGGCCGTTGAATACCTCAAGAAACACGGCGTCGCCTCGAAAAAGGGAAAGCCGACGGCCTTGCTTGGGGAACTCGTCTCGGGTTATCTAGTCTATTCAAAATCAAATAAAAGCCATGACACCTACCAGGTCGATGTCCGCGCCCTCTCCCTTCTCAAGAAGCATTTCGGGGAAGATTGCCGGGCGAACGAGATCAATCAGAAGGGGATCAAGCAATTTATCGCCGCCATCAGCGACGGCCTGGCCCCCACCTCCGTCAAGAGATACCTCAACACAATCCGGAATTTCTTCAATGAGGCGGTCATGGACGGGGACCTGGCTGTCTCTCCGCTTAAAGGGGTCAAGGGGCCGAAAACCGACAAGAAGCTGCCAAAGCCGTTTGAGATGGGCGAGATCATCAAAATCTGGAGGACGTCCACCAAATTCATGCGCCTGATCTGGAGACTGTATCTTTATACAGGGTGCCGCCGGGGGGAGATCGCAAACCACCTTAAATGGGAAGATGTGAAAGACGGCTATTTTATCGTTCGGAAATCAAAGGAGGGGCCCGAAAAGATCATCCCGATTTCAAGAAAGGTCAAAGCCGTCTTAGATCTTCTCCCGCGCACCTCTGAATATGTCCTCCCGATCCATCCTGACACGGTGTCTGACTTGTTTTCCTGGGCCTGTCGCCGGGCGGAAATCAAAGGAGGAAAGCTCCATCGGCTCCGGGACTCCTTCGCAACCTACCTGCTCGCCGCAGGGGAGAACCTCAAGATGGTCTCCGAGCTGCTGGGCCATGCTGATACCCGAATGACCGAGCGATATACAAAGGTGCTTTATGTGGCGAAAAAGAGAGCTGCTGACCGTCTCCGGTTCTAGCGATTTTGTCCCACTGTCCCACTTTCAAGAGATTGAATCTTATAACCTATTGATTTTGGTAGGCGATGCTGGGATCGAACCAGCGGCCTCTTCCGTGTGAAGGAATTTTAAGCCTTTTGATGTATTTATGAATTCAAGCACTTATGAGGAATATCAAAGGGGTATGATGCTGGCAGTACTACATGATCCGTTAAAATAGGTCAAAATTCAGCGGTTTTGTCCCACTGTTGTCCCACTTTTTTTAGTTTTGTCAAGTGCATAATCGCCTTATATTTTGCGTTATCGGTTTACGACACGCGATAGGGTTGCCGATGTAGGATCAGTTATCATGAATAATTCATGTGATTGAGAAGATAGAATTGTTTGCAGTTTATGGTTAATTTCTGCTGCATTTCTTCTCATTATAGCTTTGTTTCCATCTGCCTCACCTGAAATAGTTTGTAGCTTAAAATAGGGATCATTTCTTACTGAACGCCTTTCTAGAAATTCTCGACTGAAATATTGCGCCTCTCTTAATCCTGTTCCGAATTCTTCAAAAGACACCTTTAATCTTAAATCAAATGCCCATGCCAATTTTCTTAATGTATTAATGCTCCAGGATGAATAATTAACATTTTCCATTGTTGATATTCTTTCCTGTTTCATTTCTTTATCTTCTTTTCCAAACCCTTTCAATCCCTTGGCATCTTTTGCCAACTGCTCTTGTGTTAATTCTCTTTGCTCTCGAAGCACTTTTAGCTGAGTAGCAATAAATATGTTTAATAGCTCATTAAAGTAGGCATGTCTAGATTCTTTGTCTGCAAGCAATTCTTCTTTAAGTTCTTTGTTTATTTCACTCATGTATTGTCCTCCTCAAGGAAGGATCTCTTAAAACTTCCTGCCTATGATCTTCTGCTGTCTGCTCAGCATTTTTAGGTAACTTCCCATCGCGCTCAGTTACTCCTAAGAGGAGAGTAAATTCTTGATGAAGGTCAATTGGCCCCCTACATAGCAATAATCTTGGCTGTACAGATCCATGGACTTTGATTTTATCAATATGCGGTAATTTCGTCCCTGCTAATAGGCCAGGAGACAGATCGGGTCCACTTTTTTCTAGGGTGAGAAGTTTTGCTTTTAATTTCATCCTTTCTGTTTTCTCTAAATCCTGTATCCAATCCTTGATAATATTCCTTCCCCTGTTATCAAGGTAATCGTAAAGTGTCCACATATTATCACATTTTTATTATATTGGCAATATTATTTTCGGTACTGGTCAAGTTTGAATTATTGAAGTGATGACTTCAAGCGGTGACTATGGCATAATCCCTTCATGCCAAAAAAGAAGCCAACCGATCCGATCTTGTTAGCCCGCGAAGTATTTGAGGCAGCGATTAAAGAACCGTTGACGCCTAAGGCTGCCAAAAAGCGAAAAGCAAAAACTAAGCCAAAATAGCATTAATTGCTCTTCTCCTCGCTTTCTGTATATTCTAAGGCTAACTGTTGTCCTGTCTTAGGAAATGCTTTTTGAAATAGCCGCTCGAACACAATACGATCATCCGAAACACGCATAAGCGTTATTACCTCTACAATTTGCTTATCAAGGTGAGGATGTCCTGTTTCCCGGGTAAGGAATTGATGGTGACGGTATTTTCTGTATCCTTTCTCTGTGGGAGGATTACGTTTTCTCAGCTCATTTAATACCCCAGGTGGCAATGGTTCATAAATAAGCTTATTTATAAGTTTCCCGATTAGTCGTGGCCTTTTGTGATTGCCAGGCTTAAACTCCCATCCTCTTATGCGGTATATATTCATAAAAAATTCATCCGGGAAGCGTTTTGTCCAAGGGAGCAATTCTTTCGAAATATACGCCTGCAAAATTTTATTTAATTCATCTCTAGCTCGATCATATTGATAGCCGGTTGCTTCATCAACAAGGGCAATAATTCCGATGTGCGCCAAACCACGCATCAACAAATCACATGCCTTTGCAAACTTTTTCTGTGATTCAAGTAGAGTTCCGGCGTCTCTTGCCTTTAGATAAATCTCACATACTTGAGGAAGAAGTTCTGCTTTATAACCCCAGGCCCTACTCCCCTTTACTGGCTTAAAAAGGACGGGATATGTCGAAGACTCTAACTCTTTAGTAATAAAGGGTTTTAAGTTGTCTAAGGCAAGAAATGGTGCAACCTTTTCGACCACTGACCCTCGGCCAGCAGACATATCGCCTTCCCATGCCACGTTTCTTGCCACCGATATAGGTCTCATCAGCCTCTACAGTTCCGCTCAATTTATTGCTCGATTCAACATCTTTAAGAGCAAATCTAATGGTGATCGAAATGGCTTTTTCCGGTAGTGCATCAGTAGAACTACATGTCAATAAAAAAGATTGACTTGTAACTACAAAAGATCTACAATTAAGAAAAAGGAGTAATATGGCGAAGTCAGAGATACTAAGGGCACGGTTGGACGCCGAAGAAAAAGAGGCCTTTCAAGAGGCCGCAAATTTGGCAGGGCTATCTCTTTCTACATGGGTTAGAGAGCGATTACGCAGAGCCGCACGTGTTGAATTAGAAGATGCTGGAAAGCAAATTGCCTTCCTTAAGAAGCGCTTGGAGACAACCAAATGAACCAGACTGCCCTAAAATTCAGCGGTTTTGTCCCACTGTTGTCCCACTTTTTTTAATCCGTTGCCACTCCCGATTTGCCAAGATGACGGAATCGACAATCTCGCCGCATTGAATGCATTTCCACGCGGGCGGCGCATCGGGAGTGCTGTTTTCGGTTCCGTGAAAATAGTCGATTGTCATCAGGCCGCCGCATCGACAGCATTTCAATCAGATCCGCCACAAAAAGAGAGTCGGCCCCTCGTAGTAGCACTGCATTTCAAACGCCAAATCAGACCAGAGAAGAATGCAGTAGTAGCTCATGGGGCCTCCACAGTGGTCAGGGTAGATATTTCACGGCGTATCCATTGGCGATCATCCATTGGTTGACGGAGGGGTCGCCTTCCGCCTCGGTCAGGAATATTTCAGCCACCCATCGACCCCCGTACTTATCGGGCTTGTCCTTATACGATTTGACGATCACATCCTTATCGAGGATAAGATCGGAGAGGGCGGCCTTTGAACGCAGGCCGTCCTGTTTTTCCGGCCCACGAATCTCCGGCGCGTTCATCCCGAATAGGCGAAAGGTCATCTCTGCCCTGAAGAAGAATCCGAGTTTGACATCCGCCCTCACGGTATCGCCGTCAAGAACCTCGATGATATGCGCCGAATAAACGTATTGATGCATTACTTGCACCGCTCCTTCGCGTTGTGCCACGTCCTGCACCGCTTACAAAGTTTTTTCAACCTGTGACCAATAAGTTAAATTGCTTTATCCCTTTGAGCCGAGCCATAAACACCGAAAAAGCCTTTTTACTGGAGAGAATGCCATTAACCCCGCCCACTTTTCCGAACGAGAGGCCGGTTAGAATACAGCCTTCGGTCGCTTCATGCGTGTTCCCGGCGTGAAAAAGAATATGCTCACGGCCCGGCACATCCATAATCTCAAACGTCTCCCCGAATTTCGGAGAGATAATTCGCTTGCAAACGTAATTCCCTTTCGGGATACATGAAATATGCGGCTCGTTGTCCTTCCAGGGGTCTTCAAGTGACAGTAAAAATGGAACGCCGTCGCAAATCAACGCCCCGAATGTCTCCGTGGGGGCATATAAGATCCGCTTGAGAGTGAACATTACTCGGCCCCCGCCTTCGGAAAGACGTTCTCCTCCAGCGCTTCTACTTTCTCCTCAATCTTCGTCAGCCGCTTCTCCGTCGCGAGAACGTAGGCGTGCATCTGGTAGCCCATGTACGCCAGCGCGCCGACCACCGGCCACGAAGAATACAGCCCTTTTAGGATCTCCTCCATCTCACCTCCCCCGTAGCTTTTCAATTTCGCTCTCCGGCAATGGAAACTTGCTTAAAGAACTTTCTTCCACTTGTTCTCCAACTCCGTATGCGATAAGTGTCATCAGGTGATTGATCCTCGTCACTCTCTCAGGGGTTATGCCTTGAGTCGCAAATCTCAAAGTTTCGGCGTAATCCGGGTCAAACATGGCCCTCCGCAGATACATCTCAACATTTTTTTCGCTGAATCTGTTTAGCATATCCCGGACCGTTTTAAATGCATACCACTTCCCAGGCGCGGCAGCGCCGGCGACAATATCAAGCGACTTCCCGAATAACTCAAACGTGTCAGATCCACCGCCAAGAGGAGATTTCGCGGTTCTTCCTAACGTCTGATATGCCCGGAGCACATTCATCAACGCCCTTATTTTCTCCGGCTCGTCCTGATAAATCACCCGAAGGGCCGGCATGGATTTTTTCACCTGATTGGTCAATTTGGCGACCGATCTGGTAAATTCTATATCGGAGACCGTCTCTCCGCCCTTCTGAAAGAAATCAACCGCCGTCGTTTCGGATTGCTTTATCAGATGGTCGGAAACCGCTTTCTTCAGCCCCGCTTCGGCGGCCTTATCCCCCTTCACCATCTTCATTAATTCGCCGGCGGTATTCCCATAATTTTTACTTCCCCGGAAAGCGTTTAAAATCATCGTTTCGGTGTCGGCTTCCAGTATCCGGCCAGCAACCGACTTGTTGAATACATCAATCGTCTTGGCCGCTTGTTCAGCGTTCGACTGTAAGGTCGCCGTGTTTTTGAATTCGCTTAGCAGGCCGAGCTTTTCCAGTTTGGCCATATTCTTCGCAAGCCAGGCATTGGTTTTATTCGTCACCAATTTTCCGGTGGAGGGGTCTCGCGCCGAGTTCAGCAGGTCATACGAATAGTAATCTTTCATCGCGGCGGCGGCGGTCCCTCTGTCCCCGGTGGCGCGGACCAAATCATCGATTCCGTCGAGGCTGTTAAATTCCTTGGCGATATTCGCCATCGCAATCCGTGTTTCTTCGCCGCGAGGCCCCTTGGCCAACACATCGGCCACGGAGCCTTTTTCAAAGCGGGTCCCCAGTTCCCTTCTAAGGGCATTCGCTTTCTTCAGCAGCTCGATGCCTGCCTGTCCGCCCGCCTGCTCGGTTGCGGCGTAGGATTCCTCGATCCCCTCTTTCAGAATTTGCAGCCTTCTCGATAAAACCTTGTTCGGCTCTAATCCGGTCTCTGCCTTGCGGATCAGGTTGTTCAATGTCCGGTTCAATCCTCTTGCCGTTTTGATATCGATGTCCTTGATCGCTTTCCCGGACGGGTTAATATAGCGCCTGATTAATTCTATCGCCTCCGTCGGGATATCTGCCTTCGGCTCTCCAGGCAAAATTTCCCTCATCACGTCGTCTATTTTTCTACCCAGAGGCGCCGGGTTCACCTTGAGGTTCGGGATTCGGTCGAACAATTCACCGACTTGATCTTTGAGACCCTGTTTTCCCTTCGATAATTTCGTGAGGATGTCGCGCCCAATCGCCTGTTCGTCCAGGTTTCTTCCAAGCCTCATCACTTCCGATTGAACGGCTGCTTCCGCTTCTATGGAGGCCGCCTGCAATGCCCCGCTCATTTTCTCAGCGCGTGCCGCCAGATCTCCGGCTTTCCCCGCGCCTGAAACCTTGGCGGCGTAATGATTACGAAGGACTTCATTCGCAAATTCCCGCTGCGCTTGCGATAAATCCTGGCCTGATTTCCTGGCAAGCGTTCTTTCCAGGGAAATGGCGGAGGCGTCATTGGTCAACTGGCCCTGGGTAAATTTCAGTCCTGGAATTTTCGCTTCAAGCGATTTTGCGGTTTCAATGTTGCGGGTAATTTGTGGATTCGTTAAAGCTGTTCCGGCGGTTTCTTCTTCAAATCTCTCTATCGCCCGCGTCTGAGCGCCTTTTTTCGTCAACGCAAGTTTGTCTCCTATTGTCCTGATCGGATGCTTCACTCCTTCCGGGATTTTTTCAATTCCCTTGCTGATTAAAGTCCCGCCGATCTGCCCGGTCGCTTCCGCCGCCGCCCCTTCCGCGATGTCCTTCCCGGCTTCCTTGAATTCCCCTGCAAGGCTTTTTGGTTCTCTCAATCCAAGCGAGTTTTCAATGAAATTAAAGAAACTCTTAACCCCGCCTGCTGCCAATCCTGCACCAATGACTGCCCCTATCGGCTCATCCCCCGGTATGGGAGTGAGGAGTCCGGCCCCGGCCCCCACGATTCCGCCACCGATCAAAGCGGCTGCCTCCGCCGCAGGCTTCACGAAGGGTTTTGTTTTTAAATAAATACTTTGCGCGGTGGTATATTCCGGCTGGCCTTCCGGGATTTCTCCAGCCTCAAATAAAGAGCCGACTTGAAGGCTCCCTTCCCGCATCGAGTTTATGACTTTATGCTGTTCTTCGGGAGGAAGACCCTTGTAATCCTGATTCAAATTGGATAAGACTTTATGCTGTTCTTCCTGTGGTAATCCAAGGAAGTCTTCTGTCGCGCCCATTCTTATTTTCCAAACTTTTTAAGAAATTCTTCTGCTGTCTTTGGCGAATCTGAAATCTCTGGCCCCCGTTTCGGATGAGGGGGAATACGCTCTTCAGTGGAAGCGCTTGATTTTTCCTTTTCTCTTGGCTCGCCGGAAGGCTGAATGATTAAATTCGGATCTATCCCTCCCCGATCTGCAATCTCCCTGTAAAAATCGGATGTTTCCTGATACCGGAATTTAGAAATATCAAAGAAGTTTCTGCCCATCCTGATTATCGCGTCACGTTCAACCGGGGTTAGTCCGGCCCCGCCTTCCGTGAGTTTGTCAATCTTTCCTCTCAATCGATTCAGGAGGCTGATATCTTCAGCGGTTCTGGCATACTCCGACTCCCGAACAACCGATTGAGGATCAAGCATTTTATTGAACATCGTAATCAACGCCTGATCCACCGCGACAAACGACTTGGGCTGAGATCCAGCCTCAGAAAGCGCCGCTTCCATGTTATTAAATTTTCCGGAGACATCCCGGAATTCCTTAACAGCCTGGTGAGAATTAAACTCCTTGCGAAGAGACGATTCATTCAGGAACCCGGACCGCCCCCCGGAAGCAGAGGGTTTTGCCAATCCCGCATCGATGTCATAGCGGTTTGTGTCGGGGTTATACTGGAAGCTGTGAACCTTGTCGTCCTTCCCCATCAGATCAAGCGTCTGGGTAAATTCCTTGTCGGCCGTCGGTTGCAGCTCCTTCCGCTGTTTCAGCCGGGCTGCCGCTTCCGTTCTCAATTCCGGCACTCCAGCGGTCTCGGAAAAGCTTCGCAACAGCATATCTTGTTGACCACGGGCGACCCCGCCGCTGGCCTGAAGTAAAGACATGAACTGCCCAGCAGCCTTTTGTTTCTCCTCCTGAATGTTTTTTCCCAACAACCCGATCTGCTTTAACTTGTGTTCATCGTCTCCGAATTCATTGATCACATCCTGGATCAAGGGGTCATAGCGCCCGGTCGGATCTTTCTCAAAGGCAGACTGAATACCTTTCAGTCTTTCGATCAACTTGCCGTCCTCATCTACGGTCATACGCGGATATCCCAGGGTGTCCGCAAATTTATTCAAATAGACCTGCCTGTTTTCCCTGGTCTGTCCCTTGACGGTGGCCAGCTTAAAGTAATTGTTCGCGTCGGTCTGCCTTCTTTTTTCCATCAGGGCATTTGCCTGGGTTTCCATGTTTTTATTGAGCAGATCCATTCTCTGTTGGCCCTGCTGTATCTGCTGGATGTTATGGACCATCCCAAGAAGATCTTGTGGTTGCGGAATATATACCTGTGCCATCATTTACCCCAATTCATAATGCGGAACCTGAGAAACAGGGGCAGTTCCCTGTGGTCGATTGAACGCGCCCATTCCGTAAAGAAGCCCAAGCTGTGAAAGGTTGTTGCCGATAGAGCCATACAACCCTCCCTGGACTGCCCCTTGGGTGGTTGTCAAATCAGCGATATTCCCTGCTGTCTGGCCGATTGGCACGGAAAGAGAGAGCGCCTGGCCGGAAGCGGATGATCCTGTTCCTGTGCCAAATCCGGCCAGATTCAGAAGGTCTGCATTCATCAGATTCTTTTGTTGAATGATCCGGTCTGCTTCTTGCGCACCCAACCCCTCTAAAAATCTCCCTCCGGCAATCTGAGCTGGACCTGAACTTGGATCTCCGGAGGTGGAAAAGTTAGAACGCAACAGGTTCAGCCCTTCCTTTCCGATCAAACTGAATGCCGGGCTGACGACAGACTCAGGGGAAGCCGAAAACCGCTTGAGCAGATCCGGCAAAAGACCTTTCGCCAGATCCCGGAACGGGGCTCCTTCTCCATAAATCATCCGCTGGAAATCAAGCAGGCTGTTTTGATACGCCTCCTGACCTCTTCTGGCCTTACGAAGCTCCGCGGACTGCTTGTTTGCACCAATAAGAGAAGCTCCCGCTCCGATTGCTGCCGCTGCGATGATTGGCCAAGGCATTTGCACCTCCTATCACGTCGCTAGAATTTTTGCCGTTCTCAACTTGCTCTTTAAATCGTTGAGACTTGTCACAATCGCGTTTATGTCGGTCGTCAACTGAGTCAGATCCAACTTCAGTTCGTTTGTCAATATTTTGCACGTGTTATAATCCGCGACCAGGGCATTGATATCCCCCTTCATCTCATTGAGTAAGTCGGCTTCCGCCGCGCCATAGGTCGCGTCCGCGTCTGCCGTGGTCACGCTGACTGTGGAGGTATTGGCATCGGATGCACCAACCGCGACAGTGGAAGCCAGCGCGTCGGCAGAGATCGCCCCCTGACCTAACTCCTTGTGATTGCCGGCCCCGTGGTGTTCATAACTTGTAATGCCTCCGAGATTGGCATGGAGAATCCCCGTCAAAGAGGCGGAGCGGATGTTGTCATTGTCCAGGTCTCCGGTGTTTAAAAGACCGAACAAACGATGATGGAGCATCAACAGATAATCATCCAGTGCTGGATTGCCCGTGTCCGGAGGAATAATGAAAGTCTGTCCATCCCCCAATGTCGGTTTCGGCATCAGCCCCCCGTCAATTCAACGGTCATGGACACCCCCGTCAAAAGATAATCCACCACGTCCGTTTCCGTTATTTCAAACTCGATTTCCCGACAAACCCCCAGACTGTAAAGATCGATATAGGGTTCCATCTCTCCTTTCGAGCCAAGATCGAATTCCACAGCATCGTTTGAATTTGATTGATCCATTCGCCACGAAACCAGCATTTTGGGGGTTGGATTCAAATCGGTCGCCACGCCGCGTTTTACGCGCAGGCAAAGACGATTGATCCGCGCGGTCTTGCCGGTCGGAGAAATCGGGCCGAGAAAACGGCGGTAAACCCGAATCGGAGTTCCATCGTCGCTGTGGAAATCTTTGGACCAATGATAGATTTTTCCCGCACTGTTATAGTCTCCGAAATATTGTTCTCCGGCCATCTCCATGTAAGAGTTCCAGGGAAGTCTTTGCCACCCCCCCTCGTCCCAAACATTATCTTCCGAGAAAACCTCATTCTTATAATCGTAAACAAAGCACTTCCCCTCGATTGGCGCGAACCATCTGATAAGGCTTTCTTTTCTGCAATCGAATCCATAAATCTCTTGAGAGTGTTGGATCTTGTTCAGCTCGGCGCGGTAATCTTTGCTGATGATGGTCGGGGTCCTGCCGTTTAAAACATAGAAGTCTCCGTCGCAGAAAAAATAGAACGTATTATTCGCCTGAACGACGGAATATCCGGCCAAACCGCGTTTTTGTCGTCCCTGATCGGTCAATTGAATCAGATCCCGACGGGCAAAGATCGTCGCCCCCCCCACGTTCATCCATATCTCGATCGATCTCGTCTTAAAGAAGAAAAGCTCTCTGTTGAGGACCTTCTGCATCTCTATCGATTCGCCTTCTTTCAAGACGGCATTGAAGTTCGCCACTGGCCAGCTCGCTGGGTTCGACAAGGCGGACCACCGGAAACCAACCTTGTCGACCCCGGAGACAATCGCGTAGCCGTCCAGGGTTGAGATAAACCTGCCCTTTGGCGGGTTTCCGCTGAGCGCCGCCGTCTTTGTGCCGGATACAACAATGGGATCTCCACCGTCGCAAACAATGATTTGCTGATCATGGTTCGCCCAAGTGGGCCGCCATGCCCCGTTCATCACGAATCCGGTCAGCTCCGTTGTCGTTTCGTTCTCGTTTAACCTGAACGCGCGGCCTGTGTCGGTCAATGCGACCCCCCTAAATTCAGGAATCAGAAGATTGATCGGACGATCCGCGCCCGTATTCCATTTGTTTTTGTATCCAGGCCGCCTCTCCCAATTCCCGGCGTCGGACAATCTGCCGTTTCTCAAATCGATATGGGCCGGCGCGAAGGTCTCTTTCGGATCTGTATTTTTGGCGGCATGAGCAAACATGGCGACGTTTTTCGAGACCCCCTTAATCATCAGTACCACCCCAATTGAGCGCCTTCCTGAACCCATTTTGTGCCATTATAATAAAAAGTAATCGTGCTCTTTTTGCTCGCTGTATTTCCGGTGTCGCTCCAATTGTGCTCAAAGGCCGAATCCCAGGTGATGGTTCTTCCACCGGTGGCATCTTGGACAAATCGGAAGGTCCATCGCTTCCCGATTTGGGTCAGTGAAAGGCTCGGAACAGCCATTGTTAAATTTGCAGTCAAGGCTCCCACCTCTACGACGTCCCCATCCAGGTGAGCCAGGCTGATCCCGTTGGCCTGTGCAAACGTCACGCTGCGAATGCGAGGATCGAATTCCTCCATGGTGGTTCCTGATAATGCCCCACTCAGATCGTATTTGGCCCCCGTTAAACCTAAAAACATATTGTCTATCAATTTAACGTTGCCAACCAGATTAACCTGAATTCCCCTGCTGCCAGAAATAATCTGGTTATGATGAACCATCGCATCCGCGCCGGTCACTGTAATTGCATATCCATCCGCAGGCCCTTTAATTGTATTTCCATAAATGTTATTTTTACTGGTTGGGCCTTTCACATCGATCCCGGCCGCCCCTGCGCCGAGCATCGAGGCGTCAACGAAATTACATGAAACGATATGCCCGGAACCGCCTGCTAATTGCAACATCACCTGTGTCATCCCAGCTTTCCCAATCAGGTTGTTGTTGGAAATGATGGCATTTTTTATCGCGCCGGCCGTCTGAATGGCAAACCCAGACATTCCAATAATCGTATTTCCTGAAATAACGGAATTGTCCGTTAAATTCAGCAGAACAATTCCGTGCACCCGACCCGTTGTGTCTGTTGTCCCATCGAGAGTGTTGCCAATGACCTTGACCTGGCCAACCCCGCCTGCGGGCCCGCCGCCTTGCAATTTGAGCGCATTAATTACGGTAGATCCGCCTGGGGATACATCTCTAATATGGTTATTGGCGATGATCATGTTATCAGTGCCGCCATAAATCGCATGTCCGTTCTGAGAGGAGAAATAATTGTTCGTCACGATGGACTTTTTGGACTCTATCGAAATGGCGTCCCCTTCCCAATTTTCGAAGTAACAATGATCGATCATGACCACTCCGGCAGGACCGCCGGAGCTGATATGGAGCTGGGCGTTCCCGCTTTGCTCTACGGAATTGGAAATCTGGGTCAGCCGCATGTGGCTCATACTGAAATCAGCGATGTTCGCGGGAACACGAAGCATCGGCTGTCCAGGGTTGGTCGTATTGACCTGGTGAATCCTGGACTGGTATCCATCTCCGTATATTCTCTTGACGTTCGCGCCGGTTGAAAGCGTGGAAGCGGTTGTGGTTCCGGTGACATTATATTGTCCTGCCGGAAAATAAACGATGCTGTTGGCGGGGGCGGAATCAAAACAGAGTTGAAGGGCGGTCGTATCGTCCGCTATGCCGTCTCCTTTCGCGCCGAAATCCTTGACGTTCAAAACATGGGCGGCTTCCCGAAACGACTTGATGGCCTTGAAAACGGTTCCATCGTTGATCCCCAATTCCTGAATCACGTTCCCTGCGGTATGCTTCGCAAAAAGCTGCCATCGATTTGCTGCTGCAATGGGAGGATAAGCCGTTCCCTCGTTCCCTTCCCACATCGTTGCCGTGTCGGAAGTGATTTTGATGTTGTCCCAATCGTATAGAAGAACATCGTCCTTGTCGGTCACTTTCAGGTGGTAGTCCCCGTCGGCGTAAAACCAGATCATGCCGTTCGGATCGCCCGTATGCGGCTGGGCCAACAGGGTGGTTTTCCCCTCATCGGACCAGATATCCTTTGCTGTCGTCGTCCCCGCCGCATAATGATAGATCTTGACGCCCGCATAGGGAGTACCGTCCGTTTTCCTGAAATTATGAGAGAAGAATTGGGCACCGCCGTTGCTCACTGTGTCCTCGTCCAGGTGGTTGATTGTTTATCGGTTTCGGTCCATTCCCCTAATTCGGTCGATGCAAACCCAGCGTTCGGAACGAGCTTGGGCAACATAAAAACGGACGGATAGATAGATCGCCTGTATTTCTCGGAACCCGAAACGATCGCCTGATCCGGTCTTGATCGCATCCAAAGCAAGGCCGCCGTGTTCGGAACGTTCTTGACGTTCCAGAACAGAGACGGATACTTGTAATAATCCAGCGGCCTTGAAGAATAACGCTCCGGCCTTCTGCAATTCCATGCAAACGTCTTGATCGACTTGAAGCTGGTAAAAAAATAGTGCTGGTAGCGGTATTCACGATTGATCCTTCTTGGCACCGTGATCCCCTGCCCAATCGTCAGAAAAGACGGAAGGAAGGTGGCGTTGAGTTGATGCACCCAGAAGACCGATTTGTATTTCCAATGATCCGACCTTCGTCGACGTCCGGCCTCTTTCGATAAGGGCTGTTCCCATTCCTGCGGAGATCCCGTAACCGGCATTAGAGCGTCAGCCCCATCTTTTTAAACAAATCCTGCCGTTTCTCGTACAAATCGAGTTTCTTTAAAAACGGCATACACGGCTTCCCGGCGCATTTCGGGCAGATCATTTTCATGCAGACCATACACCACCCGCCGGGATCGCCCTTTCCTTTGACATTGCTCCGAGTCATCCAGGCGCGGTTGCAGTGGACACAGGTCGCCGTATCCGCTTCCATGTTTCGACGCGGCCCGACAATCGTCATTTGCCCCGCGCGTTTATGGGTGACTTTCAATTTATTCCTCGTGCATGAATGTGGCTTCCGCAAGAGCCGTGCCCCCGGAAACGACAATGAATCTCAAGCCCAGCCCGTTGGCTGCCGTCGCCGGGGCGACCAATCCTTCCTCTGGCGGAACCACCCACCGAAAGGTGGCTTGCTGATTGATCGAAAAACTCAGGAGATCAGACGACGCCGTATAGGTCGGCTCGACCGTATGGTCGTTGCCTGATGTCGCCAGCGCCGCAGGATCCGCCGGATCGTGAGCGACTGGCGTAAATGCGGTCGCTGTTCCTGCCGCCGTATATCTTAGGATCTTCATATTGAATGATTGGTCCGCTGGCACCGCCGCAGAACCGAACACGATCTCATAGAGCTTTGGCCTGATCGTGGTCGCGGAAGTCAATCCGATGATGGTCGTCGTCGCCGCCGCGTTTTGATTGCCTGTTGAAGTGTATCGTCTACCCATTTTTTCTCCTTCGCTAAAGTATAAGTTGCGTCAGTTCTCCGCCGAACGGTATCTCTTTGGCAACCAGATTTGCCTTCATCTCATTGTAATCCGTCTTCGTCTGCCGAACCTCCGTCGAATGAATCGTCTCTTCCGTTTTCATCTTGATGCCCATTACGAGAATTCCATGCCAATTGGTTAAAATCTTTGTCATTAATTTCCCAGATCCCTCCTCCCGATCGATCAGCATCAGGTTGGAGTAGTAATTCAGAAGCAACCCATAAGTCGATTTGTCCAGCGGGCGGTCAAAATAAAACTTGTCGTTATACTTGGCAAAAAAGGCCGGAAGACCCGGTGAAACCGGGTTTGTATATTCGCTTAATTCGGACATGTCAATCTCGTCCAATTTTCTTAAGGTATCGATCACCGCATAGGCATCGCCGGAAACAGGCGTTTTGCCGGAATCGAAATTGTTTGCGACGGAGGCCACTTTCGTCGTCGCGTTATAGCCGATGATCTGCCGATACTGCCCTTTCGAGGTTCCCGAAGTCATCAACACATACCGCCCCTCGGCATTGGCTTGCGATATGTCTTCGGCGGCGGCGAGCGTGACCGTGCTGATCGTTCCAGCCTGAGCCGTCCCTGTCTCAGCGCTGTCAAGGACCGTAACAATCAACTCTTCGTCGAAATCGGATGGAAGATCATATTGACGCTGGTTATCGACCCCAATGGCGATGGCGGTCATCTGAAGCGTCTTAAGCCGCGTGCTTCCCGCCCTCTCCGATGTCATCCAGATGTCGTTGAACAGTTCCGTCAACCATTCTTCCTTGGCTCGCTCGATCTCTGCGGGCTGAGGCGTCCGAATACCCCCTTTTCTCAACCCTTCTTTCGCAATCGAGTCGGATGTCGGCGCTGCGGCAATTGCCATCTCATTTCACCTTGATGGGGCCTTCCTCTTTGCGAGGCTTTGGCCGTTTATCCAGCGGGTGCTCAGGATCAAAATCCTTGGGACAGACGATAAACCCTTTTTGTTCTCTGGAAACCCCAATCCGCATCTGGCTTCTTCGCCATGTGAATCCGCAGACATCGCAATCGACCAGCCTGTCTCCCGGAATAAATCCCTGACTGTACGACACGTTGAATCTCCTTTAATCGGCGTTTAAAACAACAAAGTCGATGGCGGTCTGATTCGTGATTGCCGCGCTGACATTGACTGTAAAGCTTCCGGCGGCGGGCACCGCATAAAGAACAACGGAATTTCCCGGATTTCCGGCAAACGTAAGCAGAACATGACTGGCAGCGGTCACAAAAGAATTCGTGACCGTAAAGGTCGTTCCGGCTGCTGCGATATTCACTCTTCCGGAGGGCTTGTTCATGGTCACATTCCCGACCGTGCCGGTATTGGTAAAATCTAAAAACAGCTTGCGGCCTAAGAATAAATCTCTTGGCCTGCTCGCCCCGGAAGCACCAATGTCGTTCAAGCTATCCGTCGCAAAAATAAAATTCACTCCATTGAGTTGAAACGCACCGGTGGAAAGCGTCAGACGATTCCCGCCGGCCGTAGACCACCCGATGTTGTTTGTGCTGATTAGATACATGCCGCTGGCAGCATCGCCTGAGAATGAGATGCTCGGTGCGGCTGCGGTCCCGTCCACCGCCGACACCCTGTTTGCCGTCTTCGATTTAAACCGAATCATGTTTCGCCTCTTCGATTTCGATGCCCTTTTTCTCCTCTTTATCCAAAATCAAAACCGCTTTTTCAAGCTGCTTGATCTGGATATAAAGCTGTCCAATCCACCGTTCATAGTCTTCCTGCGTGATCAGGATATCCAACGACTAATCCTTTCTCTCCCCATATCCGACAAAGGCCCCATCGGTACTGACCGACACGTCCATCCAGAAATCCGAAAGATCCCACTGAGCGTCAGCCAATCCGAAATGGGCGGCGGACAACTCGACTGAATCGCCGGAATCAAGCTCTACGATGCAGTTGGTCGCGGAGACCTGATCGTTCCCGATGTAGACCTGGCCCGTGTTGGAAACCTCGGCCTGAAAAATGACCGTCGGGGTAACGATGCGGGCCGTTGTGACCTGTTCTCTGGCTGTTGCGGTAGTGACCGTCTTACGAAAGTGAAAAGGTTTGACAACCACGGCGCTCTCCTTTCAGGAATAAAATGAAGCTTCCAAGCCTATGTTTTATGACCGACCGGGAAGACCGAATTCCGGGCCGGTTCAAGTGATGCCTTTTGATCTCCGCAACCACGGCGGGGTTGTTCGTAATCCGAAAAAGAAAGAACATACAACCCCGCCTCTAAACATTCGGTGGATCCGATTCCGAAACCGGGTTCCCAGCTGTCGTCGTAATCGTCGAGGTCCAGGATGCCGTAATATCATCCTCTTTATACACAGTCAACGTGCCCGCCGCGATCGCCCACCGGTTCCGTAAGAATCTGACGGCCTGCCTCAAGGTCCTGACCGTCGGGGAACCGCTGTCCGTTCCAGTCCCCATATTCCGGTCCAATATCCCGTCGGCGATTTCATTCACCGCGTCGGCGGCCAATTCCAAAGCGCCGAAGGCATCCGTTGCAATCGCCGCTGCGTCAATCGCCCCGGCCGCGAACTTAAGATTCGTGATTGCCCCCGCGACCAGCCCCATCAGGTCTCCGGGGATCGCCCGGCTTCCGACTGCCGCGTTGAGGTTGTCTTTTATAAGTTGACCATAAGAACCTGCGGTTCTTGCCTCCGCTGTAAGTTCGTCAAAAATTAAATTAACTAATGCAGCATATTCTGCTGCTGTTAAGGTATAACCAGTCTTATCCAGATTGGTTCCAGTTGTTACATTTGCAGTTCCAAGATCAAACGGATGCAGAGCCGAAGCGTTCCCGTAAGTTTCAATGACGAAGCTTTGATCCTCAACTGCCTTGGTCGCTGCATCCACCACCGTTACAGTGATATACTTTCCAGTTAGCTCAGCATTGGTAAAGACAAACTTCCAGACCGCGCCGTTACCCATTGCCAGCGCAACAGGAAGCGTGCCGATATTGGCCGCCGCCGCGCCGTCAATAGAGATCTTTACATCGCCCGCGGCGACAGTAAAATCCGCTCCAACAGCAAAGTCAACCACGGCCCGCTTGATAATGGGGATATAAATATCCGCGCCTGCCCCGACTGCGTATTTCCGCAAGAAGCTCATTTAGCAAAAACCCCCCGCTCAACGCCGCGTGGCTGAAAGCGCTCAAGTTGAACCAATGTGGGGGATGGCGCTGCCGAGACCAAGATTCCTCGCTTTCTTACCCGCTGAAAATCTCGACCGACAGGAGCATGGTCCGCCAACACCGCCCCGGTAACAGTCCCGTTATTTTGGTTGCCACTAAAGTCAGGTTCCGGCGACGCAACTCCGTAAAGCTCCCAATGCCCGATCAGAGAAGTCCGGCGAGGAATCTTCCCCCGCATCAACATTTGAAGCTCTTCCAGGGCAAGCTGCACATTGAAAAACGTCACGCTCGAAATGAATCCATCGAACGTGATGTTTCCGGCTGATGCGTTCCCGATAAACCAATTCAGCGCGCTGTCGTCGGACGGTGTCGCGCCGGCCACCTGAGAGGCATACGTGACTTCTGCCAGCGCGTTTTGTGGCAGCGCGTGATACAGCTTGATCAATCCATTCGCGGTAGAATGTGTCATCGCGATAAACTGCCAGGCGTTAAACGTAATTGTATTGTTCGCGGCTACAGCCGTTGCAACGGTCGTTCCCCCCACGCGGCCCTGAAATGTTGAAGTGGCAACCATCTGGATTTGCCTTCTCAAGGAGCTCGAAGATGATCCTTTGTTGACGATGGCCCCAAGACTTGCCTCTCCAAGAGATTTAGGGTATATCCAGGCCCCCCACGAAAAGATATTGACGTTATCGAGCAGGGCTGGAGAGCCCAGATCGATGAGATCGTCTATCGCGTCGAAACTTCTTGCCATCTATCGCCCCGCCCTCCTCAACGCCACAAATGCAAGTAAAAAAGCTTTTTCTGAAATATTCGCCCGTGTCCGGAACGGGATAGGAAGCGCGGAATTATAAGATGCTGCGTTCGCCGTGAGCCATGTGTCTGCTGCGATTACCGCGTCTTTAATTTCTGATTTCGTCATATCGACCGGGCGCGTCGATAAAATTTCATCAACTATCTGGGTAAACGATTTTTTAAGTTCGGCGCTTGTTAAAGCCATCGAGTCTCCCTACGTTGTGGTAATTTCCATGACCGCGTCAAAAAGCTCGGTATTTACTGCAACCGTATCGTTCAAGTGCGCCCCCTCATGGAAAAACTCGAAGATCACAAGGTCGTCTTGCGCCAATCCGGTAAGACCGGTAAAGACTACATCCTTACGCAGCCGAGCCGTAGCCGGAACCGTGATGTCCTGAGCCGCTATCGCAGTCAGGGATGCAGGATTTAGGCTTGCCCCGTCCGCAGGGGAATCGTATCCCATGCTCATACGAGACACGCCGGTGGTTGCGTTCCACGCCTGAATGAGCCGCACCTGGGCCGAGGAAAATGCACCGCCTTGCAGGTCCACTATTGCAGCGCCGTAAATCTTTCCGTCAACGTCTTTTACAAATTCCCAATGGCCTGCATCCCAGGCGGTAAGGCCAATTACCGTGAAGAATGAGTTCCCAGCGAGACTCGTAACCCTTGGATTTTTAAGATCGATTGGTATTCTGATCGTTGCCATCTGCTCTCCTTACTTCGGGGCCGCCGGAGACAGCCTATCGATCCGCTTGATTATCTCGATGCTTCGACCCGACTCGTTGCCTGAAAGATCGGTCGCTGTCGACCAGAAGGTCGCGTCCGCCTCTTGTCCCTCCAATACGGGCACGGTAACAGAACCGGCCTTGATCCCTCCACCTGTAGGCGCAGATGCCGGAAGATTCGGACCTTTTACCGGTGCCGATGAACCGATCTGAAAATAGATATTGGTATGGGATAGATCGAGCAGTGGAGCGGCGTTCGCGTTCGTCGTCGGCTCCGTGAACTCAAAAGAAACCTCCGTCCCCGTGACGGTAAACGTCAGGGCGAAGACCGGAGAGGCGATCAGGGCGAGCGCAAAAACCAAAAGAATCTTTTTCATTTTTCTGGCTCCTTAAGCAAACGATGAAGTTCATTCGCCGCCAGCCAAGCGGCATTCCAGGTCAAAGTCTTCCACTCTTTCTCTGAAAGATCTGGCCCGCAGTGCATCAACCCCTGATTTTTCCCAATGCTATCGTGGAGGCGATTAAATAGAGCCTGCGATATCGGTCCCCATCTGGCCCAGATCCTTTTCTGAACCTTATATTTATTGAGGATTTTCTTTGTCAAAGGATCTCCTTCCCTGTTCATCCCACCGGCGAGTAGCCGTCCTCAAACGCCTTCGCCGGCGAGAACGACTGGTAGCCATCCGCATAGACCACGTAGTAGCCGCCAACTTCTGGCCTATGCTTGTGTACGTAGTCGGCCCCCACCTTGAATGACGCGAAGCGGGCGTCCGCCGGGGTAATAGTGGCGCTGCCGTTTTCAGGAGTCGCCCCACCCGTCGCACGCTGCTCGGCCTGTGCCTTGTCGTAGTTAAACTCGATGGCCTTGATCTTCAGCGCCCGCACCTCCTTGTGGCACTTGTAGCGCGGCATCTCGCGTTGCGCTTGTCCCTGGTTTTGCATATCTAGACCTCCTCATATGTCCGCGCGAAGATATCTGGTTTACACGGATAAACTTCACTGACGCCAGGCCCACGTCTTCACCAATTCACAATTTTATTCCAGACCTCTTCAGTCTGAATGTGCATCGTGTAAATCTTCACCGGCGGGACCACGCTTGGAAAAGGGACAGAGGCACCTTCAGGCGTTTGATCCGACATGATATAATCGTGATACCCGGGCGGGTGAAGATAGAATTTATATTTCTTGTCGGTCTTCTGAACCTCCCACCCTTTTTCTATCAACCTAACCACATCCTCCGGGTTGGCCCCTCCACAGAACGAACAGGTTCTTGGTCGCTCAAACTCCTCAGGCCACTTCGCGCCGTAGAACGGCCCCCAGGTGTGTGTAGACCACACATCAAGGTTCTCTTTTCTTTCCCACGGCCCCCATTCATACATACGTCGCCCGCAGGTCATGTTGCCAACTTCCAGCGGGACAAAGAGAGGGCAGGAACATCCCTCGACGTTGCATTGAGGAAGTAACTCCTCAGTCTTAAATTAGTGACGACCACATGACGGACATGGAACAGGCCGATCTATTTTAGATGGGTGATGCATCAGCACATGGCCACATTGGGCGCAGCTGGCGTATTGGTCTACGTTCGCCACATTCATCAAAGTGTCTCCTTCCCCTGTTGCGCAACCGCTTCCCGGATCGCTTGATATTGATCTACATCTGTCGGCATGGCGACGACGGCAAAGGGATCGACTTCTCCTTTTTTTGCTTTCTCAATCGCCTGGTGAATGTCCTCCGCCTCGATATAGAAGCGCAGATCGATCCTGAAGGGTCTCATTTGCTCCTCCACCAGGAAATCTTTTTAGCCGATAAAAACCGCTCTTCAATGAACCCTCCAAACCACCCGCGCGTATGCCAGATCCCCTCCACAATCACCGTCTCGCAGGGAGGGGGCGTCACGGTGAGGACCCTGACCTGTCGCCCCTCAAAGTCGATTGCCAGTTCCAGATATTGCGACCCCATCCGACCGAACTTCAAGGTCTTGGAGGCGATCTTTCCGAAAACGATCACCTTCTGCCCGTGCTGATCCGCAAGCGGGTCGAAAAGGTCGGCGGCCGAGGTCGGCCATGGAAAAGAAAGAAGGATCGTGAGGACAAGCAGCGCGCCTTTCATTTCTTTCTCCGCAAAAGCCATTCAAGGAGTAAGCCGCCCAGCTCCTTCAGCCTCTCTTTCCATGTCTTCGACATCTCATTCTCTCTCCGGCCAGTGCCAGGTGCGAACCATTTTCGCGTCCGAATGCTCCACCGAGGTCTGCCACAGCAGACCGGATTCATAAAGGGGGCCGTCGTTCACTCCATCCGTGAAGACCTGAAGATTGACCATCCCGTTTTCCTTGTTCCAAACTTTTACAATGACCGCCGGTCGATGCTCTCCGTCCGACATTACAAAGTGAACGATCCTTCCTACCGTGCATCCGTCAATCACAGCCCATCCCCTCCCTCGTCTTCCTCAATCGATTTTTTGCAATGCCCTTTGTCGAACCACGCAAGAAACTTACACATCACCTTCCCCCACGTCTTCCCCTTCTTGTGGGCCTTCCCGGCGCGGGATGAAATCGTCTCGTCTGGGTCTCCTCCGGTCATGGCGTTGCCCATCTGATCAAGCGAAACCAGAACGTTCATGATATACCGCTTGAGCGTCTTCATGATCACCTCGCAATCAGATAAATCAGCATCCCAATCTCGACCGCCTGCAATCCAATAACCCATAAAATAATCCGGCGCGGGGCCGAAAGCTCAGACTGAATCGCCGCTTGTTTCTCCCGATATTGATTGCTTGCCCGAAGAACCAATTTGTGCATCTTAAATCACCTAAAAGCCAGATGGCCGGACAGCGCGGCGGAAACGGACGCCTGCTCACTCTGAGCGCCGGAAACGGCCAGTTGAATGCCGACCCCGGGTCCCACCTTCAATCCTTCTTCTCCGAAATCGAGCGGAATATCTTTTACGCCGTCGACGCTGATCGTATAGATCACGTTTCCATCGGTGTCCTTCACTTCCGCGATCCCGCCCCCGCCTGAGGCCGCCTTGAAAACGGATAAGTCCAGCTTTTCGATGTAGACAAACATCGTGCTTCCCGGGTTTGAAACCAAGTCAACGGAGGCCCCTTCGTTCGTCGCCTGGCCTGCGGCGTTGATCTGTGGATATTCATATCTATTAGACATGATCGGATCTCCTATGATTTGCCCCGGTGCGGGAAATAAGCGAAGAGCAGATGAACCCGGTCCATCTTCGATGGGTTCTTGACATAATGTCGCTCTGTTTCGTCAATCGAATAAAGATGACCCGCTTTCATGTGAAGCTCAATGCCCTTATCCGGATACCCCATAATGGCATCCGGGTGGGTGATGATCGGGATATGGCAATGGTAAGACTTGTTCCTCACCACCTCCCCGAAATCGTCCCTGTGGGGTAGAATTTCCTCTCCCGCAGGGACACATGAAAGCAATACTCTGTTCGTATAGCCTGGCTGAAAATAAAGTTTCTCAACCCAATCCAATAGCACGCTTACTGATTTTGACGGGAAACAGGGAGACCCCAAAGAGACGGTTCTCGTCTTATAAGATTCAGGGTCTCCCCGAAAGACCCATCCTGAAAGCGGAATGGCCAAGACCTCTTCCTTCAGATCCGTAAGATCATAGGGCAATTCCCCATAATGAGTAATCACGTCACTCATTAGACGATTGCATCCGTAGAAGCCGTCCAGTTGATTTCCATGCCGACTTCGTTCGCCGCGTTGACCACGGAAATCTTTTGATGCAGAACAAACGTCGCGCCGGTGACGGCTTCCGTGATGTTCGCGGCGTTGTCCTGGAGCCTGAGGTAGATATTCGGCCCGATGATCCCGGTCGATCCCGTGATGGTATCGATGAGAAAGATATCCGCCGCGTTCCGGGTGCGAAAATAACCGTTTCGCACTTCAAGATCGGTGGTCGCGGTGGTTCTGATATCGATTCCGCCGACGGCGAAATTGCCGTCCATCCGCAATCCGTCGATCACGATGCCATCTCCTCCGACAATGGCGATTCCGGCATTCGTTCCCGCAGCGGTATCGCCGTCATGCCGCCAATCTTTAATCAGCATCCGGGAGGCGTTGGCGTCGGTCAGAATAACGTCGGTCGCCTGGCCCGTGACATCCCGCCATTCGCATCCAATCAGCTTGAAATCGGCCGCGTTCACATCGATGGGGGCCACCAGAGCATCGACGCCGCCAGTAAAGAGAATGTTATAAACCGTGATATCTACAGCGTCGACATCCATGTCAGCGGCCGTCGCCGTGGTAAAATTCACCTGCGGCCTGTTTGCCCCGGATCCCAAACCGTAAACGGTGATCCCGGCCACATCCAGGTCAAGACCCGCCGCAGCAGTGACCGTTTCAACGTGCTTTGGCATGACGATTATATGATCGCCCTTGTTCGCCGTACATTTTCCCACTGCATAGTCGATCGTGGCGAAGGGATGATCTTTATCTGCTCCGCTGTTTCCGTTCGATCCTGTGACGCTATCGACAAAAAAGATGTTTCCGGTTGTAATGATATTGCCCCCGCCCAAAACGGGAACTCCGAAGCTGCTCAAACCATTTGGAAATTTTGTAAGTCCCATGAAATCCTCCTTGTAGGATCATTCCTGGCAGTCCAGGATGACCGGGGGAATCGCGCCCCCGCTTACCCATAAAAGTTATGATTGGAGGCGTCCTATTCGGACGAATGGCGCGGGACTTTCACCCGCGAAGGTAAGAGAATCCTTAAATCCCGGGCGACCCGAAAATTCCCCAAGGCAGACTCCACGATGCGATGAATCGCATCGTGGCCTTGAATCTGGCGTTCTCCGTATCGAAATCGTTGTCTCGCTCGAAATCGGGGCGTCTGCGCCAGAAAAAGTTGAGTTCATGGTCCTCGCAAAGAATAAACCAGGCGTCTGGATCTGTCAGCCAGTGATAGACCATATAGGGCAGGCGTGATTTTCCGGGGTTCACGGCGTTATTGGCGGATTCCGGATCGAGTGTGGATTCAAGGAGCTTGGTGGCGGTCCAATCCAGTTCCGTAGGAACGACCAGCTTCATGGGACGAAGCGCAAGAAGAAGCCCCTCGTCATCCGTGGTATCGGCAATATCGATCAATGCTTGCTCAAAGCTGGTCGCAGTCAAGTCCGCCGCGTTTGTCAATTCATTTTTCTGTGTCCCGCCGCCTAAAAGGGCATGATCGGTCGCACACATTTCCTTTCCGTCCGCCCCGGTGAACGAGCTGTTGAACGCCCGGTTCAGAACGTTTGCGGCAGTCGTTTCGACGGTCGCCCGCAACGACCTGGCAAGCGAATTCGGCATCCGCTTGATCTTTCCGTACTGATCGTCTTCCCACAGCTCCCGGGTCACGATAAACCCAAGGCCATAGGTGTCATGAACATATCGTTTATCGAATCCCTGTTTGGGGTCCGCATAAGAGATGCTTTCTCCCTGGCGCTTGATTGGGGCAAGGCCGAATCCGCTGACAAAGCTGTCCTCCTCGTAGTTTTTTGTCGAGGATAAGACATTGAAGGCCTTGCTGTATTCCTCCGGATATTGTCCGAACTTATCCAGGAAGATAGCCCGAAACCCAGGCGCCAGGAGATCTGCGAAATTACTTGTTCCGACTGACATTAGAAACCTCCTTATTCAAAGTAGTTTGATTTATTGCAGCGCCATCAGGCGAAAGGGCGAAATCATCAGCTTATACTCCGACGACCGCAGCTTTATAGTGATGTTCGTTGATTAAAACCAACACTTCCGTATAGGTGTCGGTGAATGCGTTGTTGGGATCCTCGTAGAGTCCGACGATCTTCAACTGCGCGCCCGTTCCGACATCATCCGAGTTGATGGTGTGGGCGGAAATCCCGGTGGTGGTGCTTCCCGCTCCGGCCACGTGATTGGCCGTATTCCCTATGGCGGTTTGCGCCTCGATCAACGACGTTCCGGCCCCGTCTTCCTGAACCCTGAAAACGACATACGGATCATCGACCACATCGACATACCCTTCGGTCGAAGCGGCCAGGTATCCCGCTTTGATGGCCACCCTGTTCACATCTTTGACGCCCGTTGCGACGCCGATGCAGGCCAGGCCGATGTCCGCCGTCGCGGGAGCGATGTTCCCGTCGTTTTCAATCATGACCAGATCCCCGATGAAAACACCTGTCGCGTTGGCGGAATCGACGTGATACTCGCGCGTGCGAATTGCGCCTCCCACGAGGCTCTTTACCGGAACAAATCCGTGTTTTTTATCTGTTGTGGACATAGAAAAGCCTCCTTGTCTGATTGCTTCAGTTTTATCTAAGGAGCGCCTTATGAGGCGAGAATGCTTTGATTGATTTGCGCCCGGAACGGGCGAAAGCGGGGCATCCCGAAAAGGGATGAAATGCGGTTATTTCACGGGGTCATAAACTTCGACCCCTGATTCGTTTGCTTCTTTTTTATGTCTCTCTCTGATGCTTCTCTCCGCCATGTCTGCGCGGGCGGCATAATATTCCTCTCTCTTTTTTGCAAGCTCTTCCGGGATTTCCATCAAGACCATTCCGCGTCGGCGGATGTGGCTGTCAATCGGTGTTTCCTCGCCCGCGATCTGATCATAAACCCCGCCGTAATGTTCTGTTCTGGCGAAAGTAAAGCCGTTTTCTAGATTTCGCTCGAAGTTTCTCGGATCGACCCATCTCATCCTGAATCCTGGGCGTTTTTTAATGACCCTTAAGGTATCGCGCTTCCACGGCGAGGAGGGCGCGTTCCACGGCGAGGTGGGGGGCTCCGGTTTTGGCTCATCCAACAAGGGCGGGACTGCCTCTGATTCGGCGATAGGGCGAGGCGCGGGCGGCTTGTCTACCGGTCCCGGCTCAACGGGACCTTCCCCAGGCGGATCTTTTTGGCCTAACAGCTTTTTCTTCCAGGCGTCTCTTTCCTCTTTCCATCCCATTTCACTTCTCCAATGCTTGAAGTTGTTTTAGGTATTTCTCCTCCGACACGCCCAGGAGCCTGGCGACTCTCGCCTGATCCTGCGTTAGTTTTGTCTCCGCCTTCTTCGCGGGAGGTGCGCCTGCGCCTTCTACCAATCCCTGCTCGATGGCGCGAGATCTTTCCTTTTCTTTTTCTGTTTCGGAGGTTTCATTTTCCTTCGTTTGTTTTTCCATTTTGCCTTTTCCGTATTTATAGGCTTCCCGCGCGGGATTCGCGGAGAGCCAGATTTTGTTTTTCAATTCCTGGTTCGTCTCCATCTCGGCGATGATCGGCTTGACCACCGCCTCGTAATCCTCATGGAGGTCCCTCTGCGCCTCGATCTGTTCGCCAATTCGCGCCGCATACGCGGCCTGTTGCACCTGTTTCCGGTCCGTATCGTATTTTTTCTCCCACCATGCATGATATCCTTTCGGATCTTCGATGGGGTCCGGGGCGGGTTCCTCGGCCTTGGCGTTCATCTTATCTTCCACGGACGAAAACCTTGTTTCAAGTCGCTGGTTATGCTGCTTTAAAAGCTGGATGTCCAAATCCTTCTCTTCAAGCGACTTCTTTAATTGTTCCGCCGTCCGCTCGGTGCTCTTCCATTTTCCATAGACTTCCTGAAAACGCGGATGATCCGGCGTGATCTTCTCTGCGGGGTCCTGCTCCTTCCGCTCGGTCTCTTCCGCGACCCCTTCGCCTTTCTGTGTCGTCTCTGTTTCTTTATTTTCCGGCATCGTCATCCCCCGATGGAATTTTATCCTCTCTCTTTTATGGCAGAAAGTAAATCCTCTGAATTCATCAATAAGCATCCGTCATATCCGTTCAGCGTGTTCGGCAACTCAAAACCGGAATGCTTCCAGAATAAAACCTTATCTCCCGGAGAGACCCATTGCGCCTCCGGGCCGACCGCGATCACTTCTCCCTCCAAGGAGGTCTTCTGAGAAGATTCCGGCACGTGAATCAATCCGATCTTCTCCGTGGTTTTCCTTCTTACGATAATTCTCTGTCCAAACGGCTCAAGCAGCATGTTCTTTTTTCTCCGAAATCATTTCCGCCGGCAAGTCCATCAATTCGTTCACCGCGTCCACATAGGCGTTCCATCTGGAGGCTTCCTGAAAATCGGCTTTGGCAATCGACGCATGGCAGTTTTTGTCGCCGTCATCCGCCATTTCCGAAAGCCGGGACCATATTTCCTTTGTCACCGGATGCGCCATCCAATCCCGAATCGCCCGAATTGATTCCTGTTCCTGTTCCACTCCCACTCCTATTCCCGCCCATTGCGGCCATTGCCTGAGACTCCAGGTAGGCCACCGATTGCGTCTGCTGAATATGCTTTTTCAATAATTCCTTATACTCTTCCGGCATCGCCGTGTAAAACGGGGATTGCGAGAACGCCAGATGCGATTGAATATGCTGCATATGATTTTCCCCCGCCTGCGGCGCATGATCGTCTCCCTGCATGAACAGGGCGTTCTCCATCTCGGGCGACATGGGGGGTTCCGGCATCGGCGGGAGCAGGGCGGACTTGTTTTTCTTATCGTAGGCGTCGATTAAATCGGAAGTGACTTCCCATATCGCTTTCGGATTGCCCATTTGTCCGGTCGCGGGGTTCACGCCGATCAAGGGATTTCCGAGAAGCAATTGATAGAGTTCCTGCGCGTCCTGCCGGCGTTGGCTTTTGCTGGCATACGAGGGATCTCCGGTCGGAATGATGTCCATTTTTCCGTCGAAGTCCACGCGCTTGATCGCCGGGAAAGGGAGCGCCGCAGTCTCTCCTAGAACCCGGTATTGTTTTTGTTCCGGCAGATAGAGGCTGTTCAGCGCGTAAAGCAGCCTCAATTCTTTTTTGAGCTGCCGGAAGATGCGTTTTGTCAACACCCCGAACGTCACCAATCCCTGCTCGATGATCGCCATCGTTCCCGTGGCGGTGGGGGTCTTCGTTCCCTTCGATTCCCGGCCCATTAAATAATCGGAATTGGAAGAAACATGCTCTGAGTATTGTTGAATCAAGCCCAGAACCATAAAAAGCACCTGGTCGACCCGCTGCATTGTTGGGAAATAGACCTGGGTCGCGTCTTCCACTTCGATCATGGCCCCCGGCTGAAGCTTGACGTTCTTTCTCTTGATTCCCGCCCTCCGGCCGTAGAATCCGAACGGTGTGTTGCTGATCCGGCCCGCGTCGAAAATCTGATTGAAGCAGGTGTTGGCCATCTCGTTGAGTCCTTCGAGGAAATGGCCAAACCCAAAGCTGTAAAACCCCTCCGGGTTGGGAATGAAATGATAATCGATAAAGTAATTCAGGACATGCTCCTTGCCGGCGATCCTGATGTTTCGGTCCGTGATGCGAAGCGTGGTCCCGCTGTCATAGTCGATGGTCAGGCAATACGGATGCCGCTGTGAATACCACGGAAGGGCGATCTTTTTATGAACCTCCAAAATCAGTTTCGGGCGGTTCTCGTTTGTCTGCTCATGCTCCCCGACCGCCTGGTCCCGGGTCAGGTCGATCATCGCCTCGTCTTTCTTCCCGGCCTCCTTCGCCACCTTCTTAAAATGGGCGTACAGACCTTGCTCGTCGCGGTCCATCAACTCGTCGTAATGTAGCCAGATCTGATGCGCGATCCTGCGGGCCGATTCCAGTTTTTTCGTCCGGTAGGGAAGAACGATATCGATTGCGGAAACGTACTCCGAAACGTTTCGCGCCATCGCTTTGTCGTAATAGACTTTCTTGAAGGCCGTGCCGTTGATCGGCAAATTAAGGAGCAGCCGGTCGAACTCGTCCTCATACTCTTCCATTTCATACAAGGTCTGCCAGTTCATGTAGCTTTCGACATGCTTCGCGCGCGCCACGTCGTTTCCCTCGATCGGCATCGCCTTCACCATGCCGGGGGGGGCGAAGACGGAGGAATAGGCCCTGCCGTGGAACTGGTTGCATGAAGCAAGAAGGATTGGGACGCAAACGTTTGAGGCGCCGGCCCACGGCTCCGTCTTCGGCTCTCTGTGGCAGAGCCAGAGCTTGTACCACTTGTCGCGCTTGTCCATCCAGTCCGCACGCGACAAAACGTCATTGTCGTAATCGGCAATCGCTTCCAGCGCGATGTTCCGCTGCTGCTCGTCCGACAGACGGGAAGCCAGATTGACGAGCGACGGATCGTTGATCGATGGATTCTTTTCTTCAGGCATCAATACCCCGTCACAGAATTTGCGGTCGATCTTGCCCCCGCCCCGGCAGGCTCGTCGTCCACCTCCATGCCGGGACATTCCGGCTCATCGAGTAAAATGCGGTGTATCCCCTCGATAAAATGGTCGTCCGCGTCTTTCGGTTTTTGTTTATCCGTCCGCCCGTAAGAAGCCTTCTGCGCCCAGTCGTCCCAAACGTAATGGGTCATCTCGTGATGAACGCCGGTCAAATCGTCGAAAAAATAGATGTTCGGGTAGGTTCCCGCAGAAGGATCGTATTGAAGTTCGCCCTGCATTTTCAGGATTCCCGCGTCCCGGTTCTTTGATCCGGGGCGGCAATAAATCCCGTGCTCCTCGAATTCGTCTTTGATCGACAACCCGTCTTTCGTCGGGTTCGGGGTGGAAGAGCCCGGCTCGATCAGGCGAACGATCTCATCGCCGCGCCTCTTCAGGATTTCGGCCTCATAGACCTTGATCGCCTCTGCAAACGGCGCGACCAGATTGCTGGTGTGGCTGTTTTTCAACTCGCCCGCGACGAATTTCTTTCCATCCGGTAAAACAGCGATCCAGACCGCGTGATGCGGCGTTCTCGGATGTGAATCGATGTGCATCCAAACGCCCCAATGCCGTTGAATAGGAACCCGCCTGATTCGATTGATCGCGCCATACAACTTATAAACGAGCCCCGTGAGATGGAAGAACCTGCCTCTCAACCTGCATTCCTTCTCGTCTTCCGTCAGATTCATCGTGAAGTTGTCTATCCCCTCCCGGGTCAGGCCAAATCCCAAGTTGTCCTCAATGTCAAAGTAATGTTTTCCGACATCAGCCCGGCTCACCAGCTCGTCGAATATCCAGGGCTCTTTCAGCGGCGTCAAAGTCAACCACGAATGCCCCAGGCGGTCCGTCAACCCGCGCTGCACGGCAATCCAAATGGGACGCGGAGGCGGCTCGTCGAAATGAACATGGTCGTAATCCGAAGACTCAAACAACTCCACCGGCTGGTCGTAAGACTGCATGTCGATCGTCGATCCGTTCGTAAGCTTGATAAACGTAATGATGCCCTGCTGATTGCGCTTCACCCCCTCCAGCGCGTCGGTCGGGATGACGCCGGGGGTCCCCTTCTCCGGGTCCCCCAAAAGCTTTGGAATCGACACTTTCTTGATCTGCTCCCCAAACGACTCCCCAATCACCAATCCCTTGTTCGGCACGCGGATATCGATCTTGTAAGCAGGATCCGCCGAATCCAGCCAAGGCCGGTATCCCACCGCATGCGCATAATCCTCGGCGCTTCCCCATTGCGTTTTGCCAGATCTGTTTGCCCCAAGAATCAGCCGAATCCGGCTTGAATCCGCGTGCGCCGCCGCCTGCTTCAAATGCGGCCTGTAATAGAAAATCGCCTTGTGGTTGCTCCGCCACGCAAGTTCCGCCTTCAGGTCGGCCAACTCTTTCAGCTTGCCCTCTCGCGCCCGAAGCGCCTCCAGCTCTTCTTTCTTGGCCTTTGAATCTATGGCTCTCCCCCAAAAACGATTGCCCGCTTTCCAATTTCCTCACTTCTTCTTCGGATGCTTCTTCGTAGACGGATACGCCTTCCCTTTCCCCTTGTGCGGCATTATCTCTCACCTCCCCCAGACTGATAAGCCAAAGCCCCGCCATCCTTCAACGCCTTCTTCCTATTTTCCCGCCAGGCAACGGTCTCCTCGTTCATACCTAAATCTGAATTATTAGGGTAAAGCTCCACCCTGGCAGCAATTAAGAGCTTTTCGTACTCTTCAATCATTCGGTTTAAAATCAACTGAATCTTAAGGCCAAGAATCTCTGCGCGTCGGCCACCGATTACCGTTGCAATGCTCTCCTGCTTCACCCAAGGCCCCTCTACCGCTTCAATCAAAGAAATCGCCTCCCTCTGGGAGAGATGAAGCCCTAAAAGCCCGCCAAAGGCTCTCAGCTCTACCGGATCGGCAGACCCTTTCCACCTCCCAATATCAACCCGAACGCCAATAGACATAATTCGTTCCTGCGTGTGCCTTATACGCCCGTTACAAAACCGCTTCCCAGCCGCCGGACGTACTGATTCAAAGAGGAATAAAAAAAGAAATCCCTCTTCGAAAAATCTCACGGATAGTTCGTCCCTCTTCTGTCCGACCATTTAAGCATTCAGGCACCCGGTCTTCGTGAAGCAACCAGGCTGGCCTACCCATGGACGGTTTTCTATTCAGGCACGACCGTCAAACCTGACCCTTATCTCTCTCTCCAAAAAAAGGAAAAAACCATTTACCAAAATCCCCTTTTGTAAACCGACCCCCAAAGAGGGGAGTATCTTTATTCCAAAGACCCCCCGGTGGAGGGGGGGGTATGGTAGTGGCCGCCTAGTGCCATATAAACCACTATTAATACCATAAATACCATGAATATCAATTACTTATCAAGATAGTTGACATAATGCATATTATCAGACGCTAGTGGATTAAGCATGCGATATTACTCACTTTTATCGTCATCACCCGAATCCTGGCTACTCTGAACTATCTCAGCCGCTAGGACCTCGACTGATAGATCCCGCTCCAACGCCTCGATCCGCTCCCGGAGGACCAGATCAGGGATCTCAGCGCCAATCCGCACCGTCGCACGCCCGCTGAGAAGCTCTCTTTTCTCGATCAATATACCCGCCGCGATCGTATTTTGGAGTGAGGAAATCTTCTCGATTTTTTCTGGGGCCATTGAGGAATCGAGGTGCAGGTGGAGTGCATGGGTAAGTTTGCTTTCCTCTAATTTTCGGAGGCGATCAACAAGATCCTGATCGTAGTGGGCTTCTTTTCGTTTCAGGGCGGCGATCGTGTTCGGAGAAAGTCCTGTTTTCGCGCGGATCGAGGTGTAGGTTTCGCCGCGTTCGAGCAGGAGCATGGCTGCGGCCATGCGGATCGAATGCGGATTTTGGAGGACGCCGGCACTGTATTGATTTCGAGGCATATTTCAGTTTATCTTTTTTTTTGGGGGGTGTCAAGGTTTTTCCTGTGGCATAAATCTACAGATTGTTGCATTTTACCACAACGTATAAGTCGTTTATTTTATTGTGTGGTGTGGTATTTTGCCTCATTTTGGTTATTTTTATGCTGGAAGGGAGCGTTGTGGTGCTTCTTTTGTGTGGCACGGGAAGTGCAGTTGAGAAAGGTAATCCAATCGTCCTGCGGCGATTACTGCGGGCGGAACTCTCAGGCCGGATCTGAGGGACGAGGAAAAAAAATGAATCCCACCGAAAAATCAGAAAAATCAGAAAAAATACAATATTATAAGGACTTAGCGAGGTCGCTGGGATCACGAGCTACCACGATCTCCGGCATTTCGCGCGCCCTGATCGGCTCTTTCGGCCTGAGACGGATAATTGACCCCAGCCTCAGCCCGCCGGCATCGTTTCGGCGGACGAGCCGCCGGGAGTATATATATGAGCGGAGGTCGGCCCGGATCGCCGAGCAGCTCGGACTGCTCGATCGGGAGGCCACGAACAGAAAAAAAGCACTCGGAAAAGTGAGGAAAGCCAATCGCGCGCTCCCGATCTATGTTCGGGCGGAGGTGGGGCAGCTGCTCGGTTTCGAGGGGCCGCGTACGATCGCGGCCTGGAAAAAAGCGGCGGGATCGCGGGCTATCCCGGATCCTATCCAGGCCGCAGTGGCAGCGGAGGCGTACGCGCGGACTGATTGGGGCCGGCTCCGGAAAACCTATCGCGGGGAGAATAGAGTTCCGGGGATCCGCACGGAAACCAATGGCAGGAGTGGATGGAATTGCGTATCGTGGCACTATGCCGATTACGCGGCGATCCTCCGGCCGGACGGCCGAAAAATCTGGGCGCAATACCCAGGTGGATCGATCTCGGAGTATCCGGTCACGGCGCTCGGCACGGCGAAAATCGGGGGAGAGATTATCCAGCCTGAGCCGAAAAAGATCGCTCCCGCGATCCGGCCCCACCATCTGCGGAGATACTACTCCTCTCCAGTCTCCCGGCTCACGGCAATCTCGTGGATGTGGGATCGGCAGGAGAATGCCGGGTACTACCTCTTGGAGGGGGAGAAATATCACACCCCCCCCCGCCCGGAAGGCCCGGCCTCGGCAATCTACCGGGAAGCCGTCCGCGCCTTTTCGAAGAGGCGGGAGGAAAAACGGGCGAGCGCGCTGCGGGAGAGGGCCGAGCTGATCCTCCGAACTCCGGGCCAGGCCGATCGCCATTACGTGGCGATCGAGGATAGTCTTGCCGCCGGGAACTGCCGGACCCAGACCGAGGCGTTCGCCCAGCAGGCCCGGACCGAAATCGGTGCCATCGGCCCCTGCGCGGTCCGGGCCGACGTGATCCTAAGAATCCGAGACGACAGCTATTCCCGGCGCGCCGTACTCCAGGCGATCATGGCCCACTCCGCCGCGTAAGTCCCTTGCTCAGGCCCCTCTCCTCTGAGGGGGGCCTCATGGAGGGGATTCGCCCCCAACCGCATCCCGGCGCGGAGTCCGGGAACGAGGAGAAAAAATGGGAAAATACAACCTCAAAAGATCCTGCGACGCCCCGGTGGCCTTCGAGGGGGAGATTCTAGCAGAGGCCGGCGGGAAATGGCAGGCCGGGCGGGAACTCAATCGCTGGCACGATATCACGGCCTATCGCACCAGGGGGGGCCGATACATCCTCCAGATAGGGTATCGTACGCTCTGGCAGGGGGAGGAGGGGCACGATTTTATTTTCAGTAGCGCGACGTTAAAAACTCTGGTGGAAGAGCTAGTAGCCTACGATCCCACCGGGCATGTCGCTGGGTTTCCGCCGGGGGATCAATTCCACGAGAAGCAGACTCGATTGCTCGCCGGGGTGAAAACGCAGTACGATGCCAGGGTCGCAGCGCTACTGGCCGCAATTCCCGGAGCCGAGGAGATGATCGAGTAGATTCTAGGAGCCTGTCCGGCATAAAGGTTGGATTACTGTGATCAATCTATCTGAATACCGATACCGGAGTGCGTCTGGTTTTCCAGAGCTGACTGGGATTCATGTGACTTCCCTTTTTGCGTTAGCCCCAGGCCAAACCCATCTTTCTGCGAGGGTGCAGGTCCTTTTCTTGCGCCGCCTTCCACAACTTCAACAGGTTGTGCGTCGTACAAATCAACGACCACTCGGCTTGGACCTTCGTCAGCCCTCGCAAGAGAAACTGCCGAAACCCACGAGCCTGCTTGATCTGCCCAAAGACCGGTTCCACGACCTCTTTGCGCCTGGAGTAGAGCGCACGCCCTCGCTTTGTCAGAAGCTTGCGCCGCATCCGATCCGCCACCGAATAGTCTTGAACCTTAATATATTCTGCAAGCTGACCGCCTTCTGTTCCGATGAGGCCCATAGAAGCCAATTCCAGGGGCCTTTCTTTTTTCCGGTTCCCTCGGATTGATTTCTTTATTTCAATCGAAATTTCACGGCTGGATTGGACCATACAAATGATGATTGGACTATTGGGTATTATGGCGTTTTATTTAACGCTTTTTCAGCCAGACAATGAATTTGCAAAGGCTGGCTGGGCAATTTCATTTGTTGTTATCACTTGCGGGATAATTTTTTTAAATGTCTATCAAAAAAAAGAAGAGAAGAAGGCCAATACAGATATGAATGCACACAATTTAAAACTACAAGGTCAAGTTGAGACCCTGACTCAAAAGCTCAGCGAGTTTATGTCAAATCCAATAGAAGAAAAAATAATTTCTGCCATCATAGAAAAAGTAGAAAGCAAGTCACGTGAACACCCGCCCACTCCGGACAGCTTAAAACAGCGACTTCAGAATCTTTCAACAAGTATTCTTCGCTTCCTTCTGGACCGAAGAGATTCTCCACTTCCTCGTCCAGAAACATGGGATAATGATATAGATAGGATGCTAAGGCTCAGCGCTGAAACAAGGAATCTATATTCATTAAGTTTTGGAGCACAGGTAATTGCTGCAAGAAATGAACTACTAAAACATGGGATCATAGATAAGGAGCTTGACACATATTATGAACACCCGACAAACCCAATCGTTATGCGTATTATCGGGGAAAGATTGGGGGCTTTAGCGGAAAGCCTCCCAAATTAAGAACCAAAGCGTCGGATGCTCATCCGAATAGTGAGGTTTTGACGCTCAACTGGGTCCGCTTTTGGGCGTAGCAAGCGGGGTCGGGCAAAGGACGAAACGAGAGAGCCCAACATGCCCAGTTTTATCGATGCGAGGAACCTGCAGCCATTTGTTTTCAAGTACATAGAAGGGGGCCCAAAACCAATAGTATATAGAGATCTAAAGGATAGACTTAAGGAGGGGTACAACGCACTTCTACTACCGCAGTTATGTGATGTTTACTTGGAGGGTTCGAGCAATCGCGGGCGACCGATAGTCTCCAAAATTAACAAGGGCCGGGATCTGATCATTTTCTGCAGGAGCTAAGTCTTTGGGAAGATAGGATTTTAAAGCTTGAACCTTAATATATTCTGCAAGCTGACCGCCTTCTGTTCCGATGAGGCCCATAGAAGCCAATTCCAGGGGCCTTTCTTTTTTTTAAGCCCCCCCCGTAGGTCTTTCGCGATTCAATCGAAATTTGCCCTGTTTCCGTCGGTTCTATGGCCTATTCCTGGTCAGCCCCCCCCCGGACTAATTTCCATGTTTTCACCGGGTCCCCTCCCGATGCTAGGCTGATTGCCGGCGGGGAGATTTCATCCGGGAACTTTTTCTCGGCAAGCGAGATGAAATCAGGGTGATAAGTGCATGTGATCTCCTTCTCCCGCCACTTTAGAAATTCCGAATAATCCTCGGATGATGCCGGATGATCCAGGCAATCATGATGCCACCGGCATAAGCCCCCATTTCTGGATGTGGAGGGCATCCTGCACCGGTGCCCTCTCTGCCATTGACAGGCGTCGACCCAGACAACCCGGCCGCCAATATTTGCCCTGGTTTTATCTGGATTATTCCGGATCGCGGCGAGTTTGGCCTGGTAATCAAAATCGCCCGTTTCTTCACCCCCACCCGCGCCAAATTTTCTTTTCAAGTCTTCCTCCTCGCCATTGCCTCCAGGTCTTTAACTACCCAACCCGTAATCCTGTCTTCTAGAAACTCACGTTTCTTGGAGCGCCGCCCCTTGTTTGTAGAAAACCATTGATTCCACTTTCGAATTTTGATGCTCAACCAGGCCGGCCCGGCCTGTGGGTAGGGTTCGCACATCGCTAAGATCTGATCCCAGAACGTAGACGACGCTCCGGTTGAAATCAGGTCTAGGTGGGGGCAATCTTTTAGAATTGCCTTTAAGTTCGTGTCAAGATCGGAGAGGCCTACGTCGGTGGACGACGGCACCGCCGCTCGTTCACGACCTTCTCCTTCTACTTCTCCTTCTACTTCTCCTTCTACTTCCCCTTCGTGAGCTACTAATTCCTGACTTAGTCCGGAGTAAGATGGGAGCAAATCTTTGCCTATCTTCTCTTCTTTTAGTTTTTGATGCTCGCTTAAAAACTTAATAGAATGAAGCCAGTAGCGCCCATTGAAGACGAACCATTTCACGTTCGTATGGTTGTTGATATCTTGGAGGAATTTGGGGATATTTTTTATAGTGAGGTAATTAATCCGAGGGCAGATCGCATCTTTTATGTATCCCGGCCCTCCATTCATCTTCCCGTGACTATCGAAATGAGGAATCAGCATACAAAAAAGCACGGCGGCCGGAGGACAGAGCCCCGAAAACCCTTCCGAATCTGAAATATCCTTATTGATCATCCTTCCATTTGTTTTCGGCGACGCCATATTAATGCTCTCTGGATGCCTCCATTCCTAGAAAGAGTAAGGAAAATTACGCAACAAAACTCCGGTAAAAAAAATTAAATCATATCTCAGACTCCGAGAACCTTTTTAATAATCTTTGAAACGGCCGCGAAAAATGCAACCGGGTGGGTCTGGGCATCACGGAAAATCAGCTCATCAATCTCCTCCAGGGCGGCCCTGAGCTCCCTGTTCTCCCTTTCCAGATCGATCATCGTAGGTTTTCTTGAGGTCATCTTTCTGTCGCTCGACCCCGCGGCATCTTTAAATACTCAACAATCATCTCCGCCATCCCCTCCCACCCCTTCACCCATTCGGCCGCGTATCCGTATTCCCGCTGGCGACCTAAAAAGGCGAGCTGCTCCGGGGAGGGCCTTCCGTCCATCGCCTTAAGTTCAATCCAAAATCCTGAATAGGAGCCCCTAGGAACTGCCAGGAAGTAATCCGAGATTCCCTTCTCCAACCCTTCCTCCTGCAACCGCTTCGCCGCGGGGGAGTATACTTCCCCATTGCGGTTAAATTTCACCGCCCGGCCGCCGCCAAGGGGGTTTAGGATGAGGTTTTCAAGCTCCGGGTACCGGCGGAGGTGGGCCAGCCGCCAGGCATTGAAGGCTAGGGCTTCCTGCCGCTCGGTCGCGCACAGCCGGGGAGTCTTCCGGACACGCTTTTTCGGTCGTTCAATCCACGAGCTTCCAAAGACGCGAGTGGTCATGGGATGCTCCTCTCTTCGGGTCGATCGGTTTCAACTCACCATATTCCGTCACTCCACTCCATGGATCCCTTACACGGCCCGCAGACCCTTATCTTGATGACGTCCTCCGAAGGAAACGCCCTGTCGCAGCGCAGGCAGATCCTCGGCCCGCTGTTATCCGGCAGCGAGCTATACCCTTCCGGTAGCAGCGGCTTCCTCGGCTTGTACTTGGCAGGCCGGAATCCAGTTGATCGGCCCATGCCGTTGGTCGGAACCCCCGCCGCGACCTTGGCCTTGTTGAACGATCCGAACCGCTTAGATAGCGTCCCCAGGCAAAACTGCCCATAGAAATTGTATTCCAAGAGGGAAAAGCCGGGCTTGATCCGCTCAAGACGCCGCAAATCCGTCAGAAGCATTTCATCCGGCACTTTTCGTTTAGGCCCTCGCCTCATTTCTTTCTCCCAAATCGATCCACCTCACCAACAACAACGCCCGACCGGAATGCAATCTTGTGAGGATATCGCGGGTTCGGCCACTCATACAGGTCCTCCACGGCAATCTCGATGGCGACGTATCGGTCGCCGCGCTCGCTGCGGAATTCGTCTGCGAAATAGGACCTGGAGCAGGCGTGAAATTTCCCCTCTCCGCATTCACTGGCCTCAGGGCTCCATGCCGGATGCGTAACGGTTGACCCGACCTGCCACAGGGTTTCGTTCCGGGTTCCCTCCTGAGTTTTGAAATCGGCGGAGACCCGCTTGTAAAGGGTAACCTTGCCATCAGCAACAGGGACTCCATCCCGGTCTAAAAATTTCTGGGGCTGTCGGCGCAAAACGGTGCAGGTCTTTTCTTGTTGTAAATCAAGACTGATCCCGATTGGGAGCGACAAAACCGAAAATCCATGTGCTCTGATCGATAATTTTTTTTCAGATGAGAGGACGCGGAGCACCGAGTTCTCCCAGCTCTCGATGGACGGCGAGGAGTTCTCCCAGCTCTCGATGGACGGCGAGGAGTTCCCCCAGCTCTCGATGGACGATTTTCCATCCATTGAAACGATAAAACCGTCATTCCACCTACACTCCAGCCCAACGTCAATCACTATCCGCCCGAAAACCGCCAGTCGCGCATTGAGTTTCAGGTGCGTCTTGATAATGATCTCGTCATCGGCTTCAATGCGGGTCAGCAGATCGAGCTCTTCCTGCGTGGTGATTGTTTTTTTCACTTCTCCCCCTTCTCACTTTGTAAAAACCCCTCCCCCCATCCGTAGGGAGGGGACCTTCTCTCATTTGGCCGCTTTCGGTCCGCGCATTAACCGGGCGGAACGGCGGGAGGATTTTGAACCGGGTCCGTCAGCGCAACCCGGTGGCCCGGATGGTGGCCTCAAACTCCCTACACCTCACCTTGATCGGTCTCACCATGACCGGGGGATGGGCCTCTCGTGGTATTTTATTACTTACCAGACCAAGCAAGATTTTTTATTCTTTCCAGTCCCTTCGGCCACCGTGCCAAGATCATTGCGTTGACTCCCTTCCAATCGGTCGGCTAAGACGATCTAATAGCAAGAGCGTAAGTTTGTGCGATTTGTCTTTGGGTGCATCCTTGTTTAATTTCGTTTTTTATTACGTTTTCAACATCTGCTAGTTCAAATCTCATTCGCTCCTCCATCGTTATATTCAAAATCACAGAGGGCATTTTACATTGCATAGGCTTAGATGTTCCCTCCATCGCCAATTGCGATAGGCTTGCCGCTCCGCTCTGCTACGATTCCGGCAAAGACTCCAGCGGAATACGTCCGAACAACACAATATTTTCCAATCATATCTTTCCTCCTGTTTTTATCGGTGTTAGTTGCCATGCAGCGAAAACGGCGCGCCACTTCGCCAATTTATTCAGTGCTTCATCAAGCGTCATTTTTATACTCCTTTACCTCTAACAACTTTTGCCCTTCGGACGATCATCAAGACGATAGAACGCATCAAGGATACAATATTTACAAAAATCTCCAGCATTGGAAATTCCATCAAGCACGTGCAGTATCTCAAAATCAATTTGATGGCCGTTGTGATGCAATTTGACTCCAAGCCTATAGTGCATTTCAACTCCTGTCTTGTTCGCCTCGGTGATAAGGGCTTCACAAATATCACAATAATGTCTGATCACATGTTCCTCCACCCGGTCCCCATTAATGTGTTCTCATCTCGCATAAGGAATTTCCTTAGAAAACTCCGTGTTACAGGACATGCAGATCCCCTTATCGTATTGTCAGGTACGGATTCCCTTTGACGATCTTGCAGCCTGTCACAACCTCCCCGGTATTTTTATAAAGGTCGAGAATTTCCTTTTTTTTCGGGGTCACTGTTGTCACCACTTCTTTGTACTCCTCCGGCAGTTGGGCGATATCGATCTCATCATCAATCTTTTCCTTTCCGGCGCATACCGACGCGGTAAAGACCGGATGCTTAATCTTCTCGATCCCGGCTCCTAACATGCAGTGTAGAAGATAGTCCCGCGCCCTCTGCTCGTTCGCCTCAGCGGATTTCAGTTTTGCCCTCAGCCGATCTATTTCTTCCTTGATCTTCTCACGGTCGGCCCGGATATTCCGAATCCACAGCCCGACGTTGAGACCCTTCGCCTCAAAATCCATCGGGAGCTGATCAAGCCGGGCCTCTAAATCCTCGGTGAGAACGCCATCGTTGTTCTCGATTTCTTCCGCGAGCTGCCGGATCTCGTCGGCGATTTCGTATAGGGGCTTCATTTATGCCCCCTCCGCGGAGCGATCCTTCGGCCTGTTGAAGCCGTAGGGAGCCTTGTTTTTCTTCCGCGTTGAGCAGGCAAAGCAGAGGGGCTCGTAGGTCGGATGGGCGGCATAATAAGCGATGCTCTTTTCATTTAGCTTCTCTCCGCATGGGCAGACCGACTGGTCACCCCGCTCGACCTCTTTATCAAGCTCCTCGTTCGTCTCTTTCTCCAGCCCGGACGCTTGATTCCCGTCATCGTCTTCCGCCGCGCCGCAAATCATGGCCTGGTATGCATAGCGACGCCCGTAGGAAATCGCAACCCCGATGCTCTGCGGATCGGGCGAGGGCGCCCATCCGGATTCCTTCACCTGCTTCATCGGCGTGATTTTCAACCGGCTCGATATCCATTCCCCGCTTTCGTGCAAGAGCACCGTTTCGATAAAATAAAAATCCCCCTCCATCTCCACCGGCTGAATGACGGATAGCCCGTGCTTGGACAGCGCTTTCCGGCTGGCGTTCAAGACGCTCGCGAGGTCGGAATATTTACTGCGATAAAATGGGTTCTCGCTCTCTTTTTTTGCCGGTTCCATCTCGGCTTGGGCCTTCGCGAGGGCCACCGAAAGTTCTTTAATGCTTTCCGATTTCTCCATTTCAATTTCCCCCTGATTTCCTGCCCGTACTCTCTCGATTCATCTCCGGCTTTTTACTTTCGTTTTTTTCGTTGCAAATCGGGCAATCTCTCCGTTCCAGCCCCGACGCCTTGACGACCACATAAAAAACGCCCTTCCCGTCACGGCAAAACACGCATCTCTTAAGTCTTCCCATTTCTTTCCCTCCAGCTGAATATTTCTTGCATGGATTAAAACGGCCGAATGCTGCTGCCATGGCTTCATAATCACTCCTTCGGGCAGTCGGGCCGTTCGGCCATCACCCACGCCCGATCGACCGGAGTCAGCCCCGAAAGGTCGATCGGGCAGTCGGGCCGCCTGACCATCACCCGCGCCCGGTCGGCCGGAGTCAGCCCCGAAAGGTCGATCGGGCAGTCGGGCCGTTCGGCCATCACCCACGCCCGGTCGACCGGAGTCAGCCCCGAAAGGTCGATCGGGCAGTCGGGCCGTTCGGCCATCACCCGCGCCCGATCGTAAGAGGTCATTTTCCTCAGATCGTACTCATTTTCCATTTTTTCCTCCTTTGCAGTGGCACTTATCCCTTCGGGCAATCCGGCCGCGCGGCCATCACCCGCGCCCGGTCGGATGCGGTCAGCCCGGCCAGGTCGATTGGGCAATCCGGCCGCCGGGCCATCACCAACGCCCGGTCGTACGAGGTCAGCCCGGTCAGGTCAATCGGGCAATCCGGCCGCCGGGCCATCACCCGCGCCCGGTCGGCTGAGGTCAGCCCGGTCAGGTCAATCGGGCAATCCGGCCGGTGGGCCATCACCCGCGCCCGCTGTCCTGAGGTCAGCCCGGTCAGGTCAATCGGGCAATCCGGCCGCTCAACCATTACCCACGCCCGCTGTCCTGAGGCCAGGCCGGCCAGGTCGATTGGGCAATCCGGCCGCGCGGCCATCACCCGCGCCCGGCCGGCTGAGGTCAGCCCGGCCAGATCGATTGGGCAATCCGGCCGCTCAGCCATCACCCACGCCCGGTCGGCCGAGGTCAGCCCGGCCAGGTCAATCGGGCAATCCAGCCGCTCAGCCATCACCCACGCCCGCTGTCCTGAGGTCAGCCCGGCCAGGTCGATTGGGCAATCCGGCCGCGCGGCCATCACCCACGCCCGGTCGTACGAGTCCATTTTTCTCAGATCGTACTCATTTTCCTGTTCCATGTTGATCCTCTCTACCAAAGATAAACTGCAATCCCAACCATCGCGCAGACACAAATGGTTGCCCCGACAACCAAAATCTCTTCCAGTGTAATTCTTTTCCGGCGCTCTTCATGGTTTAACCTACGCATTTTTCACCTTATCGAAATGCAAGTTTTCATAAATTAAACCCTCGCCGCGCCTTGCCTCGCCGTGCCAGGCCATGCCCAGCCTTGCCTCGCCCGGTTTTATTCCCATTTAACGACTTTGAACTTTCCGAACACGCCCCTAAACGTTCCGAGCCCTAACGCTCTTCCGCCCTCTTCCATCAGGTTTAATATCTCCTGTTCCTGAATTTCCTTATTCGGGGAAATTGTCAACTCAAACTCAAGCGCCCATGGCAACGGAACTACCGGCCTGACCTTGGGGTTAGGAATCCCCTTATCGAGCCGCGCTACGGATCGATGAATATAGATGCCCGACTTTGAATCAACATCCCTTTCAAACTTTCCAAAAATGATTTGCTCCTTTCCCTTCAACAATGGAATAAAAACCTGCTGGATGGAGACAAAAGATAAATTTGCATTAGCAATATCCTTAAATTTTCTTTTGTCCCGCAATCTCTTCGGCGCTGAATTCGTGTTGTGGGCCGATAAGAATGAAATGATATTTAATGCCGGTATGCCAATAGCCTTGGTATTTCCCGGAGCGAAATAGAGCTTCTGATGCGGTTCCAGTTTCGTATCGTTGTCCCCGGAATACCGGTCGAACATGATATCCGTCAGACCTTCCAGCCGAATGTTTCTCGTCACATATTCTATGAGTGTCGCGCTTTGCTTTATTTTCATTTTTCATTTACTCCTCTTTAACCGTGTGCCCAATAAGTTAAAATCCTCGCCGCGCCACGCCCTGCCGCGCCACGCCAAGCCGCGCCCCGCCTTGCCGTACCTTGCCCCGCCCCGCCTCGCCAAGCCGCGCCACGCCCTGCCGTGCCTCTCACCACAAAAAGATAACAAGAAACATCCACACCCATCCCCCGATGCAAAGAAGGAGGATCAAATCCACCCACGACCAGGACGGCATTGCGACCGGCTTCATTCTCCGGATATGCCGCACCGCGATCGTATGGGGAATCACGGCATCATATTCTTTCTGGTATTTCGCGGTTTCATCATGGCTTAAATGCATGGCTCCTCCAGTCATTGAGCTTTCTTTCCACTTCCTCAGTGCCTCTTCATGATTTAACCTACGCATTTTTCACCTCCAATTTTTTGCTGTCAGGCCCGCAGGCAACGGATGAGCGTACCCGCCCAGAAAGAGAGAGCCCCCGACGTGGGTCAGGCCCGCAGGCAACGGATGGGTATAT
>SCSZ01000008.1 GCA_004322265.1 Patescibacteria group bacterium | reverse complement strand
TACTCCACTGCGAACGGAGCTATATATGCGCATACAATCACGTGCAACATCTTGCCACGATATTCGACTGTATTCGCGTTTGACGTTGTCTCGTAATGAATTTTTGAGTGCGTCTGAAGTGGCGATACCGACTAGTTCATCCGCCAATCGGTCAACATCCCAGAAGTCATAACGAAATATACTCTGCAGGACTTCACCAACGCCGGCCTGTTTGGTGATAATAAGTGCGTTGTCATGGTGAGCTGCCTCGAGCGCCGTCAACCCAAACGGCTCACTGACAGAGCTCATGACGAATACATCAGAAACGCTATACGCGTCGCGCCATTGCTTGCCTCTGACAAACCCTGTGAAGAACAGCTTGTCGGCAATTCCTAGGTCAGCTGCGAGTGCTATAAGCTCGTCTCGCTGTTCGCCGTCGCCAGCCATCAGAAAGGCAAACTTGTGATATTTTTGACTGGCTCTCGCTGCCGCACGAACAAAGTGCGTAAGGCCTTTTTGAACAGTAAATCGAGTTACCGTTGACACAATTGTGTATCCCTCGGACTTTAAGGCCTCTAGATATTTATACGTTCGTTCGTCGTAACTGTAGGTATCGTTGTAGCTAAGAACATCAATCGCGTTATAGATTACTTCAATTTTATCTTCTGGAATACCATATTTTTGCATGATAAGACTCTTGGTGATGTTGCTAACGGCAATAATTCGATCTGCCATCATCAGACCCTGGTATTCGATCTCATGAACGAGCGGGTTACCAGCCTCGGTACCAGATCTATCGAACTCAGTCGCGTGAACATGAACTATCAGTGGCGCACCTGTAAGCTGCTTGGCGCGCATGCCAGCCTCCATAGTTAGCCAGTCGTGTGCATGTATCGCATCGAATGACGACTTGGCTACTAACCCTTCAACAAATTGCACATACCGCTTTTGGACGCCACGCATATCTGTTAGGTCATTAATGTCGGCAGCACTGAGAGATGTAGAGACGTGCTTACTACTATCATATGTACCTAGTCCGTATCTTTCTAGTGGTGTTAGAGGAGTAGCACTATGTACTGTCATAAAATTAATATCGGAATGATCAGCCTGGTAGGGAACAACGAAGTCGATAGTAGCGCCCTGCATAGCGAGGGCCTTGGACATGTGGTAGCAGGCTACCCCGAGTCCACCGCTGTTGTGAGGAGGAAGCTCCCACCCGAGCATTAGTATGTTCATCCCTCTGTTAACGAAAAGCCATATGGCTAACCGACCACTCCTTTATTTTTTACACGTGATGTATGCCGTTTATTATAGTCGTGCGCTTATGCTTTTACAACTGTTAAAACAGATGAAAATGGCTTTATTTTACCTAATTTTATGGTCTTATTTCATTATTGATGTTTTTGAGTTGCTGAATGACTTTTAGGTATCATTCGTATCTGATACACTTAAGGGCGCGTAGGGGCATAGTACAACGGCTAGTACATAGGTCTCCAAAACCTAGGATCGTGGTTCGATTCCACGTGCCCCTGCCAAGAAAAACGACTGACATTTGTCGGTCTTTTTTCTTACAGAGATTCGTAGGATCAAACCACGATCTCGACAGCTTTTGCTGGCGATAGATCGTGGTTCGAACGCAAGGAGCAGGATAGAGAGGTTTACTTATTTGGACGCGACGCAGCGACGAAGTATTCCACGTGCGCTCCCTACGTCATTTACAAACTGTGTACTTTATGTTACTGTATTTCAATGATACACCACGAAATACCGGATGAACTTAGTGGCGCGATTTTCGATCTTGACGACACATTACTAGATAACAAGCAGGGCGGCCCAGCCGGACATAGCCTACACGAAAGATCACAACTTCAGGCACTCCGCCTTGTTGGTGAAAAGTACGATATCCCTGAGTTAACACATGTGTCAGCAGAGGAAAGCCTGGATGCATTTCTTACTGCACCAGACCATACGCATGAGTCTGCGATATGGAACTTGTTTATCCAATTAGGGTTAACATCTAGCAAAGCAATCGATTTTGCGAATACAATACTTGCTGAGGCGGTCGAGGCAAAAGAATTACTTCATGAAAAGATATTATTCGATGAGGGAGATGAAATTCCAGGTGCAATTGACTTCGCCAGACGACTTGCAGATCATTATGATCTCTGGGGAAGGACCTCAATGGCGAGCACCGCCGTACGTAAGAACGCAAATATTTTTATAGAAAAGAAGGAAGCGCATGACTTATTTCCACACCAACGCGTTTTTACAAACGAAACAGTACGATTTAAGAAGCCGCACCCAGAAGTATATGATCGAGCATTTGCA
>SCSZ01000007.1 GCA_004322265.1 Patescibacteria group bacterium | reverse complement strand
CAATTTCTCCCCTTCGAACAGAGTTAACCATTGCGCCAGGGACGGTCCAGACAGGACAATTAACAATCTATAACACAACTGCGAACGATATGGATGTTGCGATGAACGCTGAACTTTTTAGTGTTACTGACCAAAAATATAACTACTCATTTGATCCGAATTCGCCCGTTGCTGGCTGGGTACGTTTTGACGCTTCTAATATAACTCTTGCGCCGGGTAAAAGTAGGACTATTAATTATTCAGTCAATGCCCCAGCTAGTGCAGAGCCAGGGGATAGGTACATAACTTTATTTGCGACGACATCGCTAAAGGGTGATAACAATACGGCAAGCTCAACAGAACGCGTCGGCTCACTGGTCTATATAACGATCAGTGGGGATGTATCACGAATGGGGTATGTGATTAGTCTATTCACGCCGTGGACAATGCTGAGTAGCGGTACTTGGAGTGCTACTCTACGGGATAGCGGGACGGCGCGATTTACAAGTAATTATAGTATGAGCGTTAAAACACTTTGGAATACAGACGTCTCGTCATCGTCAGGTAGCTCGCTGATACTGGCAAAAACAATCCGTCTCATTCAGGGCGGTATTGATGAGCCCAAAGTGCCTGGTATATATAAACTTGTCTTTACAACAACGCTTGGAGACTCGCCAGACGTCAAACTTGTCAGCTATATTCTGTACATGCCTATTTATGGCTGGATAATTATCATAGTCGGTCTAACGCTACTTATCAGTAAAGTTAGACAAATTATTCAAAAACGACGCGACGCGACCAAAAAGCCTACGTAGTCTGCGGGACGGCAGTATAAAGTATATTTGTCGTATATTTACCGGCAGGTTTTGAAAAGTCTAGTTTCACACCATAGGTTACTGTTGTTATGCTGCCACCGACACTTGGAGAGGCCGGTCCGGTAAAATTTGTGATGAGTGTTGGCGTTGTTGTTACGCCAATAAAGTTCGTCGACGCATCAGTGTTATAGCCCCATGTATTGGTTGCCAGCGCTGCAGCCGTAACATTGGCCGAGGCCGGTATTGTTCCAAGTGTTCCGGTTAGACTAGCTGACGTGAGGGCGTTAAGGTACAACTTGTAGCCCTTGACATCTGTCGAGGTAACAGTCACGGTATTGCTTGACGTTGAAAGCTGTCCGCCGCTGGCAGCCTGTACGGATATCGCGACGTTTGCGGCACTAATAGTAAGAGACGTCTGGCCACCATAAGGAACCACTGCATCATACAGACCGACTCCGTAAGGTGCAGCTGAAACAGGGCTGATAAAAAACATAACACTAGCCGCTATAAAGATGAAGAAAGATGTTGTTAAAATGTTGTTTACTTTCTTCATGCTTGTGCTATTATAACATTCAGATAGTGCTTAATAAATAAACATAAGGATATATAATGTCTAAAATAAGAATCCGTTCATTTCTGAATAAGCTAGTTGCTGTCGTCATGACAGTCGCAATGGTTGGTATATATGTCCCAACGAGCATGGCGTCAGCAGCTGCTATCACAAACCGCAAGGTAGTGATTGGTAGTTCAGCACCAAGTGCGAGTACGTCATATACATTCACATTTACCGTACCAACTGCAACGGCTATACAGTCTGTTGATTTTGCAGCTTGTACAACAGCAAGTGGTGCATGTACTCCAGCCCCTGGCTTTAGCTCTGGATCATCAACGTTGACATCTCAGCCGACTAACCTTGGTGCAGCATCTGGTTGGACAGTAAGCACAGCAACGTCGACGTCACTTCGTCTATCAAACGCGTCAAACGCAACAGCACCTACGGGAAGTCAAACGGTTGGTTTCTCGAGTGTTACTAACCCAAGTGCGGCTAACTCGACGTTCTTCGTTCGCATAACAACTTACAGTGGATCAAACTGGTCAACTGGACCGCTTGATACCGGTGTCGTAGCGGCTGCAACTGCAGGTCAGATTACCGTTACAGCGACAGTCGACGAATCTTTGACATTTACATTGTCTGCTGCAACTGTATCCCTTGGCACCCTAACAACAGGTACGACCGGTAAAGACGGAACAACAACAATGGTTGCATCTACTAACGGTGGTACTGGCTACTCAATTACATACACCGGTAACTCACTGACATCTCCTAGTGGTGCACTTCCATCATATGCAAGCTCAGCCTCAGCAGCTGGTACTGCAGGCTTCGGATTTAACCTCATGGCTAACACTACTCCATCTGTAGGCGCTAACGTATCTGGATCTGGTACGGGAACTGCATTTACTGGATATGGTACAGCTAACGCGTTTACCTTCAACTCAGGTGATAAGATTGCATCTGCAGCAGCAGCAACCAACAGTAATACCTACACTGTGAGTTATGTTGCCAATATCGCTGGTTCAACACCTGCAGGTGCATACACTACCACATTGAACTACGTTGCAACACCTAACTTTTAATGGCTAGCCGAGCACAATATATATCAGCATTCTTAATGAGCGTTGCCTTTACGGCAGCGCTCATTGTTGTACATCCAAGCGCTGCGTCAGCACTTACAACGGCACCCGCTGCTAAACAAGGTTTGGAGATTAGTCCGTCGATCATTAATATTAATGCATCCAAGGGTGGGGCCTATAGCGTTACGATCAAAATAACTAACGTAACAATTCAAAATCAGACTTACTATACGTCGACTAAAGATTTTACGAACAAAGATGAATCAGGGACACCCAATATTCTTCTTGATAGTACACTACCGGATACAGCTTCAATACGTACATGGGTATCAACGAATGCAAAAATAACCCTCAAACCAGGAGAAGTCGAGACATTGATGGTAAATATCAATGTGCCCAGTGGCGCTGAAGCAGGTGGTCATTATGGTGCTTTGCTATTCTCTGGTACGGCACCAACGCCTGAAAATGCTGGTGTTGCGCTTGCAGCCAGCGCAGGTGCACTATTGCTAGTAAAAGTTGATGGCAACATCACCGAAAAGGCTTCACTTGCGTCATTTTACACCGCACCAACTAGTACTGATAACCAATCTTCATTCTTTGAAAAAGCGCCGATTACGTTTGTTACGCGTGTTAAGGATGAAGGTAATATTCACCTACAGCCATCAGGTCAAATTCTTGTTCACGACATGTTCGGCAAGGTTGTTTCTACAATTACGGTCAACAGCGATAAAGCGAACGTACTACCAAATAGTATTCGTCGGTTTGATACAATACTCACCAGTTCGTGGATGTTCGGCCATTACACAGCAGACTTACAGCTTGGCTACGGCACACACGGCCAGGTTCTTACCGATACAATTGATTTCTGGGTAATTCCATACAAGATCGTACTCGTGGTGCTCCTTGTTCTAATAAGTGTTGTATACATTCTCGTTCGGATGGTAAAAGTGTATAATAGACGTATCATCGCTAAAGCCATACAAAAACATGAAAAAAATCAATCCAACAACAGCAAGAAGTAGGCCGAAAAGTAGGTCAAAGGTCGTCAAACTTGCCCATGCAAAACGACCTGTACTACGTCATTTAAAGCTCGTTGAACACAAACATACTGGCAAGTTAGTAAAGACTCGCCATAGCTCGTATGTGGCCTTAGTGGGTATTTTGGTGGTGGTTGGCTTCTTTCTATTTATTACCCAAGGTATTGCCAAAGCTGACGGTAGCTCTGTCTCGATTAGTGCAGTTGTAAAGGGCGCGGGTCCAACGGTTGGCGCAAAGATCACATCACCGATTGACGGGTTTAACATCATTAATCTTAATCCGACTCAGGTAGAGGGTACCTGTGTGGCTGACTCATTCGTTGTTGTCTATAATGACAGCAAACTTTCTGGTTCAACGATATGTACATCCGCTGGGGTATTTGATGTCAACGTCCAGCTTCACGAAGGAGCGAACGTTCTGAGCGCACGTAATTTTGACGATCTAAACCAAGCAGGTCCCGACACACCCGCTGTAACGGTTACCTTCACAGCTGAGACAGTCGCACAGGACGTTGCTCAGCCGAATCTACCAGAAACACCCGTGATTATTCCAGGTGTAACACCAGGCTTATCAGACTGTGCCAACTACACGCCGACAGGCACACTCACAACGGGTGGGCAGCCTCACGTTGCGGTTGTCTGTGTGCCGCAAACTGTACAGGTGAACGAAGATCATAATATTGGTGTGTTAGTTTGGGGTGGTGTGCCTCCATATGCACTTAACTTCAAATGGGGCAGTGGTGATGAAACGCTCATAAGTATGGACGCCCCTGGATATAAAGCCGTAAAGGTACATTATGCAAGTTCGGGGACGTATAACATCAATGTTCAGGTTACGGACCGTGGCTCAACTGCTGCGACTGGGCAGTCAGCAGTTCAGGTAACAAATTCTGCCACACAACCTCAGGATATAGCGCAGATCATCAATAATATAACAGGAGCTTCCTGGTTCGAAACGCCTGTACCTTTGTATGTTATAGCAGTTGGACTAACGCTCGGCTTCTGGGGTGGGGATATATTTAGTCGTCGTTTTGGTGCAAAACATCTCCGTAAAAAGACTAGGAGAGCCTCATAGTGGTTCAGCTACCTGATGAGCAAATTGCTAACGTTGAGCGCATAGTCGTCGATAGTTTTCGTGGAGTTTTTAGACGTAAAACCAAGAAAAAAGGCTTTAGCCGAATTCTACGTATTCTAGGTCCGGGGATCATTACGGGTGCGGCTGATGACGACCCGTCTGGCATTGCAACCTATTCACAAGCAGGTGCGCAGTTTGGCTTTCATATGCCATGGACAATGTTACTAACTTTTCCGCTGATGGTCTCTGTTCAAGAAGCGGTTATGCGCATCGGCGCGGTAACAGGAAAAGGGTTAGCTGCCGTAGTAAGAGAGAACTATTCGCGTAAGATCCTCTACCCGATTGTCCTACTGGTCG
>SCSZ01000006.1 GCA_004322265.1 Patescibacteria group bacterium | reverse complement strand
ATGGCCGTACTTTTCAAATAGTAAGTAAAGTGGCTCAGCGGCGATCGCACCTCCGGTTAATTTAAGGTTACGTTTCATGTTTTCTTCGTCGACTTCTAGTTTATTCATGATTGTGTTGAGGCGTGTCGCCATGGCGACAACCGATGCAGGAATAATGACGTAAAACCTAGACGCGGCAGAGTCGGTCAAATCGCGTTGGTGCTCACTACTGATATTTAGTCGTGCGTTAATAGTCTGTGCTGTAACTTGCTTCCACATACTAACAACATTCTCAAAATTCCACGGATTGCGCTTGTGAGCCATCGTTGATGAACCTGTTTGGCCTGGCTCGAAACGTTCGCGGACTTCACCAATTTCGGTTCGCTGCAAGTGGCGCATGTCATGAGCCAAGTTCGACATGATTCCAGCCGCCAGGCTTAATTCATCGAGGAGCCGTACGACATTTTCTGCTGGAATAATCTGGGTAGAGTACGGAGCAACCTTGAGGCCAAGACTTGTAACGATCTTTTCCTCGAACTCCTCAGGATTATCAATAAAGACACTGAGCGCGTTGTACGATCCAACTGCACCAGAGAACTTACCGAATAGATTGTCGGTTGATTTTTGGATAATCTCGAGGCTTTGACCGAGGCGACTAACATACTCCGCAATCGCAAAACCAAAGGTGATTGGCACTGCGTGTTGACCATGCGTACGACCAACTTGGACAGTATCAGCATATTTTTCACTGATCTCGGCGAGGCTGTGAAGTAGAGTTGTGAGTCGAGGGATAACCACATTTGTCATAGCATCTTTCATTTGTAGCGAGCTAGCCGTTCCAATGACATCATGCGAGGTTGCACCAAAGTGAACGTACGGTTGAGCAGTTTCTGACAGCTTAGACTTAATGACATTCACAAGTGCCTTGATATCATGACGAGTTGTTTTTTCCTCAGCATAGACTTCTTCGGTTGTAACCTGTGATGCAGCAACTGCGATTTCGTCTGCGATTTCTTGTGAACAGACACCGTAATCAGCCAACGTGTTTGCTAGTGCTGCCTCAACATACGCTTGATAGGCGACACGACTGCGTTCGGATAAGTAGTGGCCAATCTCGATATCGTAATAGCGATTATCGAGCGGATCGATCGAATCATAATTACGTGCGTCTGAGGTTTCGGGGAGTATGATTGGTGCAAGTTGTTTCATTTATAAGCCTTTCAATGCGTCATTGACGTTCGTTTTAATACGTTCAATTGGATCTATAGTATCTGATGGTCGTTCAAATTTCTGACCGCTGAGTTGCTCAAATAATTCAATGTAGCGATCAGACGTTTGGGTAACAAATTCATCCGTCATTTCTGGCACTATCTGACCCGTCTGGCCGCTAAAATCTCGCTCCATCAGCCATTCGCGAACAAATTCCTTGGACAAGTGGCGAGGGAGTGGCTGCGAACGATCGGCAATATACGCGTCATAAGTATCCGCGTAGAAATAGCGCGACGAATCCGGTGTGTGAATCTCATCGATGACGTAAACATCACCGCCTGCATTCTTGCCAAATTCATATTTTGTATCCATCAGGACCAGACCACGTTCACGGGCTAATTTCTGACCACGTGCGAATAGCTGAAGAGCGTAGTCAGATAGTTTTGCAAATTCGTCAGCTGTCGCGAGACCTGTCTCGATAATTTTGTCAGCAGAAATATCTTCATCGTGTCCCGCGTCCGCCTTAGTCGATGGGGTAATAATCGGAGTGGGGAACATGTCATATTCCTGGAGTCCATCAGGCATCACCTCGCCACAAAGTTCGCGCTTACCATCGTTATATTCACGCGCCGCATGGCCGACCAAGCCTCCGCGAACAACCATCTCGATTTTGTACGGCTCTAGTTTGTGGCCAATACTGACGTTTGGATCTGGCACACTAATGAGCCAGTTGGGTAAAATATCTGTCGTTTTACCTAAGAAGTATTCGGCCAATTGATTGAGGACCTGGCCCTTAAACGGAATTGGTCGAGGTAGGATGACGTCAAAGGCTGAGATACGGTCAGTTGCAACGGCCACCAGAATATCGTCGTTAATTGTGTATACGTCACGAACTTTGCCGTGATAGACCTTGGTTTGTCCTGGAAATTGAAAATCAGTCGTGCTAATCGCATGTGTAGTCATTACTTTTATTTTACCATCTCTTCAACCGGATGAAAATGCTCTCCGTCAAGCATCAATCTTAAAATTAGCTGAGCAGAGGACGGACCTTTGCTCAGCTAGTTCTCAGCAAATACATAAAAAATACATAAAATGGTTAAAAAGTAAGCTAAGCAAAGTGTTCATTTTACGGATATAATACGCTATAATAACTGGTATGGAGTCTCAGAAAACTATTGGCATAATTGGTGGAGGCCAATTGGGACGCATGCTCACTCTTGCCGCACTACCGCTAGGCTTTCGCGTGGTGGCCCTTAATCCGACAGCAAATAGTCCCGCAGCCCAAGTTGGTGCTGAGGAAATCGTGGCTGATTTATATGACGGCGAGGCCTTGCAACAGCTTGCTGCAACATCCGACTTTATTACAATCGAGATTGAACATTTAGATGTCCGGGCACTACAAAACATCGAACGATTAGGCAAACCCGTTAATCCATCTCCTGAAATTATTCGCATTATTCAGGACAAGCTATTCCAAAAAGAATTCCTTGATAGCGCTGGAATTCCAGTCGCACCATTTGTGGGTATTAAATCAGAAAAAGATGCCCGTGCTGCACTCAAGCAATTCAATGGCAAGATGCTAATCAAGACTCGTCTCGGTGCCTATGACGGCCGCGGCAACATGGTCGTCGAGTCTGATGCTGATATCCGGGAGGCATTCAAGCAATTCGCTGGCACACCTCTTTACGCTGAACAATTTATTCCATTTGAAAAAGAGTTGGCTGTTATGGTCGCTCGTAGCATGGACGACAATATCGCGCTGTATCCACTGGTGCAGACAATCCACGAACGCAATATTTGTACAGAGGTATTAGCACCCGCACCGGTCAGCACAGATATCCACAAAAAGGCATTTGATATTGCTAACTCCGTTGCAGAGCTACTACAAGGTGCAGGTACATTTGGTATTGAAATGTTCCTAACGAAATCTGGCAAGATCCTGATCAATGAAATTGCACCGCGTGTTCACAACTCAGGGCACTATACAACCGAAGCATCTCGAACATCACAATTTGAGCAGCATATTCGTGCAATTAGCGGGCTTCCACTTGGTGATACGAGCATGGTCGTGCCTGCGGCCGTGATGATTAACATTCTGGGTGAACGTGATGGCCCAACAATTCTAGAAGGTCTTGGCAAAGCCTTGTCGATACCTGAAACTAGTGTCCATTTATACGGTAAATCGCCGACCAAGATTGATCGCAAAATGGGCCATATTACGTCAACTGGCAAAACAATTGATCAGGCTCGTGAGCGTGCCGAGATGGCACGAAAGGAAATTTCGATATAATGGAGGGTAGCGTGAATAAAGATATTTTAGTCGGCATTATTATGGGATCTGATTCTGATCTGGACGTTATGAGCCTTGCAGCGAAAACATTAGATGAATTTGGGGTTGCAAACGAAGTTCATATTATTTCAGCTCATCGTACACCGGATGTAATGAGCGACTATGCGGCAACCGCCAAGGAACGAGGACTCAAAGTGATTATTGCAGGTGCTGGCGGATCTGCACATTTGCCTGGCATGACCGCATCACACACTCCAATCCCAGTTATTGCCGTTCCTATTAAGCGCGAAAATCACGGACACGAAGCATTCTGGTCTAATATCAAAATGCCCCCTGGAATCCCGCTCGCAACCATGCCTGAAAACGGCGCTCGTAATGCAGCCCTTCTTGCGATTGAAATATTAGCACTCAGCGACGAACCGCTTGCCATAAAATATGACGAGTTCCGCACTAATCAAGCGCAGGCTGTATATGATATTGATGACGAACTACAAACTAAAGGTTGGCAATCGTACCTCGAAGACAAGGAGCAAGCGTAGTGGGCGACGAGACACAGAACTCGTACGCTCAATCTGGCGTAGACTATAGTGCCATGGACCCGATTAAAGTCTTGGCACAGAAACAAGCCGCCCAGACTGCTGGTAACTTATCTGCATTTAACGCTAGCGAAATATTTGCAAGCCGCGGCGAATCAGCCTATGTATGGGAAGAAGCTGACTCGTACCGTTCACTCGTTATTGAGGGGCTCGGTACCAAAAACTTAGTTGCCGATGCAATGCGCAGTTTTGGTGATAAAACTTACTACGACTCAATTGCTCAGGACACGGTCGCGATGGTCGTAAATGACCTCATCGTAGTTGGCGCGCTTCCGCAAGTCGTCAACGCGTATTTTGCGATTGGTGATTCTAATTGGATGAAGGACGAGCAGCGCGCTAGCGACCTGATTAGTGGCTGGGCCAAAGCTTGCGATTTGTCTGGTGCAACCTGGGGTGGTGGTGAAACACCAACGCTTAAGGGCATCGTTAATCCCGAAACAATCGATCTTGGTGGATCTGCCGTTGGAATTATTACTGATAAAAAGAACTTGGTCTTGGGCGACAAATTAACAGCAGGTGATAGTATCGTACTGATTACCAGCAGCGGTATCCATGCCAACGGACTAACGCTTGCACGTAAGATTGGCGAAGAGCAGATCGAAGGATACGCCACCAAACTCATCGACGGTAGATCGTATGGCGAAGCGTTACTCACGCCAACGCCAATTTACGTTCCGATCGTTCGCGCCCTGCAAGACGAAAGTATTGACGTACATTACATGGTTAATATTACGGGTCATGGCTGGCGAAAGCTGATGCGCGCAACAAAGGATCTGAGTTACGTAATCGATGCGATTCCTGAGGTGCCTACAGAATTCACATTTATCCAAGAAAAAGCAGGAATTAACGCCCAAGAGATGTATGGCAATTTTAACATGGGTGCAGGCTTTGCAATTTACGTCGCCAAATCGGACGCACAAAAAGTCGTAGACATTGCAGCTACCCAAGGTTTCAGTGCACTAATCGCAGGTAAAGTTGAGGACGGGCCAAAGCAGGTAATAATTAATCCGAAAAATATTACATTCACTAGCGACACATTGGAGGTTCGCTAAATGTTAACACTGCGAGGCAGTCGCGCACTCAGTAAATTTCGTCAGACGCGACTGCTTAAAACACTCCAGGCGATCGATGAATCAATCACAAATGTTCAGGCTCA
>SCSZ01000005.1 GCA_004322265.1 Patescibacteria group bacterium | reverse complement strand
GGATTAGTCGTCTTGTTCTCAACGGTTGGGCTATAGCCCATTTGAGTAACAATAGCCATATCGTCGGTCATAATACCACGATACGCGAGGGCCATCCGTAGTGAGGCCGCAGCGCAAGTTGCAGCATATTGTTGAGCATAATATGGTATGTTAAGCCGTACGATGCGGATCTCGGTGGTAAATGATGTACTAAATGACTTAGTGCTTGGCAGTCCAAATCCAGTGTTCAAAATACCAGGTGAAAGTGTTGCCGTAATTGTTTTTTGGTATCCAAGATTAGCCACTGTCGCTGTAAAGATATTTCCTTGCCAACTTGATCCAGTAACGGTACCAGACGAAATTGTAAAGTGGCTTAGTACTGACGCATGATCAACCGCTTGATCAAATGTAAAACTAACTTGTTCGCTTGTTTGTGATAATAAACTTCCGTGCGGTGATGAACTAACAATTGATACAGGGCCTGTCGTAGAAAATGTTGCTGTTTGATCGGCTGCCAGGATTCCCCCACTTTGACTACGTAGCCCTGCCCCGAGCGTATAGGAGTACGTCTGCCCCGCCGCAACTTTATCGGGCGTAAATGCGTAGACGGTATCACTTTGCCAAGTCCCCTGCCCTGGTGTGCTGAATGTAATATATTTACTTGAAAGAGGATCCATCGGTTCACTAAAAGTGATGGTTGCGATGTCTTTTTCACCAAAATAAGTATTTTTAACAGGGGTCGTAACCTTTGGTTCAGGGGCGATTTTGAGTGTTTTGGTAGCAAGTACAACGTCGTTTTTAGCGTCATAGACCTGTACAGATACGCTCGATCCTTGTGGCAGAAGCTTGGTTGGTTTCCAGGTAAACTTGGTATCGTTCTCGACAGTTTGTTGCATTGGAATATCGGGATTGGTACGCAGTTCGAGTGTACGTAGTTGTTTGTTCGGTGCAGCTAACTCAACGGTAAATGCATAATCGGCGGCTACCATACTGTCGCTTTTTACGCTATCAATGCCAGCATTGGCGAGACTAGGCGCCTTTTCAGTTGTAAATGTAATGCCACTAATTGCGGCTTCACCAATGAGTAGTCTCTTGGCGTTCGGAACTGTTACAGAGTACTTTGTACTGACCCTAAAGTATGTTTTTGGCGTGAAAATAATCTGATCATGACCGAAAAAGTTGCCACTTTTGAAGCTCCAGATGCCATCAACGGCGGGTGAAATCTTGATACCGTTTACCGCAACAGAGCGGACTGATTCGTTAAGTGAGATTACAAACGGCTTGTTAACAATTTGGTTGACGTTGGTATAGGTCGGACTAATCGCGATACTTGTCTTGAGGAGGAAGAACGTTAATAGTGCTAATATAACGACTATGCTACTTGTTACGATAATGCGACGTCTAGTCCAACCGTTTTTTACATAGTCGAGGAAGTTTACGAACATTGTTGTCGAGTTACCAAATTGCACCGCTGATATATCGGAGTCTGATGCAACGGTCTCTCTGTTATCGTCCAATCCATCCATGGTAGTATGGAGTCATTCCTCAACGTAGCTCAAATGTTTATTTTTTGCTGGGATACAACTGTATCATACCATAAGCAACTACATCATGCCAGACGCAGTAGAACCAATTTAACGGAGGTTAATCTCTTCAGAGTGTTCTGTCGAAGGAGACTTTTTGCGACGTGTTCGCGTACGTTTACGCTTTGGTTTGGCTGGTTCATCATCACTCACCCGCTCTGGTTTAGCCGCGCCTTGAAGTACGATGCCGGCTGACTGTGCTAAGGCATCAATCGGCCATTTCTTAGCTTGTGCCTGCGACTGCGGGGCTTTTTGAGGAGGCGTAGATGAGCCAATAGCCGCGGCAATCTCTTGTTCGACTTCTGCTCTGGGGCGACTGTAATTACGTCGTGTGTTTTCGATGATATGACTCGTGTTATCAATTTGTGGTAGTGGCAGCGTCAAGGTGGTCGCGCTAAAAGCTGGAGCTTTCTCGCCACCTATCACCATATTGATGATGAAATGACGATTGTGCATCTGTAACAAGTCAGTCGCTTCAAATTGTGGTTCAAATTGTTTAGACAAAATCGGCGCGTCATCGGCCGAGACACGGAACGAAATCATTGTGCCGACGTTACCAAAGACTGCGTCTCGAACGGTTTCATTCATCTGGGAAATATATTGATTGGCAACGGTCAGATTAAGTCCATACTTACGCGCCTCGGATAGAATTGTTGCAAATGAATCAGTCGCAAAGTTCTGAAACTCATCGACATACAAATAGAACGGACGACGATCTTCAACGCGTTCAATATCACTACGACTCATCGAGGCCAACTGGATTTTGGTAACCATAAAGGCACCGAGAATGGCGGCGTTATCTTCACCAATAAGACCCTTGGATAGATTCACGATCAGGATCTTGCCCTCGTCCATAATTTTACGGATATTAAAGGTACTCTTTGGTTGGCCGATGATATTACGGATAATTGGGTTGGCTGTAAAGGCGCCAACTTTATTGAGGACTGGTGCAATTGCTTCAGACACAAACTTGTCGTTCCAGCTGGCAAACTCGACGTTCCAAAAGTTTAAGACGACTGTATCTTTGCAATATTCAAGCGTCTCTTTACGAAACTTTTTATCAGTAAGCATACGGGTAATATCGAGCATGGTCGTGGTTGGGCGATCGAGTAGCGCCAAGATCGTGTAGCGCAAGATATATTCAAGTCGTGGGCCCCAACTCTCGCCGAACATGCGCTTTAATACTCCAATAACCTCTGAGCTAATATTCGTTTTTTGGGTTGGATCAGTTACTTCAAGTGGATTGAAACCAAGCGGGAAGGCTGTATCAGCCGGATTAAAGTAGATAACATCCTCAAGGCGGCTGCCTGGAATAAAGCGCATATTGTTAACGGCAAAATCTCCGTGCGGGTCGATAATGGCATAGCCATGACCGTGAAAAATATCGCTAAGAGCGAACAGCTCGAGTGTGCCTGACTTACCTGCTCCGGTCTGTCCAATAATATAAACATGCCTCGATCGATCGGAACGAAGCATGCCAAATTGATGGTTAATGCCACGGAAGTTAGTTAAACCAAAGGCGCTAATATTTTCATCAATCGCAGAATTACCAGTGATAATCGGAAGCTTGGCTGGCGGCTCTGCAGTCTTGCTACTAGCCCATACGATATTAGGCGTCTCAACGTTCGTGTGAGGCAAGTGAAAGACGCTGGCAAGCTCTTCGATATTGAGAATAAAGCCACGATCATTGAACGAACGCGCACGGTAACGAATGAGCTCTTCTTTCTTGAAACTTGCACCTGATACCTTGAAACCATTGAGGTTAGTGCTATTAAACTGTTTGAATGTACCAACGATTGCCTGCATCCGAAGTCGTGCGTTTGTCGTATTATCACCGAGGTACGCAAGGCGGATTTTGACTTCGTAGCCAAGCTTTGTCGCCTTGGTTGTTGCCTCGCTAATACGTGTTTTGTTACGATCTGAAAGCTCCGGTGCTGATCCGCCTTTGCCTTCTTCTGGTGGTTTCCATAGTGCTCCAAATAAGCCAACAAACCACGCAAGACTAAACTCTTCCATGCCTGCAGCTGATGCTTTGCCACGTTTAACGTCCGCAATCCATCTATCGGATCGGCGGTGCCACTCATCGGTGATTGGTCGTACCAGGATTTGGATCCATACCTCTTCGCCAGATTGCTCTAATTTTGCGAGCGTTCCCGTGATACCTGCGAGCGGGTCAACCTCAAAACTTTGAAACGTCTTGATTGGCAACATCTCGCTTTCGGTCAGTGTTATTTCAGAGGTATATACGACACTATGTTCTCTCTCGTGCAGCACGTAGTCTTCCTCGGCTTCATGGATCTGGACAGTCGGATACTGAGAATATATTTGACCCTCAACAAAGCTACGAAGGGTCCTAGGAACCCATACGTAGAAGCGGATCTGACCATTAACAGAGGCAATTTCAAAACTCAAATGTTCCTGAACACCGTTATTGAGGCGAAGTTCTGCCTTGTCTCGAAAAATACCATGGAGGCTAGCAAATAGTTGCTCGGCAGCCAACTCTTTTTTGTCATTTGCCTTCGGGATTTCCAGGACTAACAGATCGCTTTCGACTGTCTTTGCGACATCAACGCGTCGGTAGTTGCGATAAGTCAAATAGCCGAGCACAAGGACAGCTGGTACCCAAACGTACCATTGCAATATGAAGTTGATGATGGTCAAGATAAAACCCATTTACACCTCTATTGTCTCACCTTGGGAAGAACTTGGCAACGCTCCCGCTTGGAGAGTTTGCTAGTTCTTTTCTGCTAGTTCGTAGGTAGCTTTGGCAACGCGTTTGAATTCAGGTTTGCTCTGCAGGTTGAGTAGGATTGTCGTCTCTTTCACTTGGCGACTTTTGAGGACTCGCTTAACGATTTCATCGCGGTGAAGTGGTACATCAGATTTACGAAGAACATCAGCAATGATGTCAGATACTGTTCCCTTAGAAAAGCCCCAGCTATCAAGTGCGTAGATACCACGACCGATGAGGACAAAGCGCTTGTCTTTGATTAGTTCGTTGTGGATAGCCTGAGTGGTAACGTCTTTGCGTTTAAAGCTACTAGCCTTGATTGAGCCGGCAATTTCAGAAAAGTGCATAGGCTTGCCGTTATCGGCAAGGATAACGTAGATTTTATCGCGAATATTCTTAGGGTTGACCGTTGGCCATTTAACCAGTCCCCAACTGTCTTTTAGGTGAGCAAGTAGTTTACTAACACTTGCGAGAGCTTGGACATGTGAAGGGTGTTCGTATGACAATTGTTCGTGGAGCTGTTCAATAGTAAGTGGTTCACCGTGGGCTTTAACAGCCTTAACGATAGCATCGACTTCCGTCTTAATCTTCTTTTCATCGCCATATTCACGAATACCGACGGCGTTGTAGTAGTCATCATTCTCGCTAACAACAGTGAGGTTAGGCGCGAGTTCAGCGATAAAGGCGACGTGTGCACGTTCGCGCTGATCAGTAGTCTTACCAAGTAAGCGGTCAGTAAGATCAGATACGCGAGCAATACGACCCATTTCAGTAAGATTGCGGATAAAGACCTTTTCTAGTGTCGTAACAGATTCAATCTTGCCATCTTCGCTAGCGATCTTGAGACGAATAAGGATCGCCTTCTCTAACTGGCGAACACGCTCACGAGTAATACCAAGCAATTCACCGATCTGTTCAAGTGTCTCGCGGCGATCGTACAGGCCGAAACGACGTGTAATAATCTCGCGTTCACGCTCTTGGTCGATGATTGATAAGACTTCGTTAACACCTGATTTCAGGTCAACGGTTGGTTCTGTATCTGTCTGTCCGCTCATTATCGGTCTTTTCCTCTCAGCCTCACCACAGATGATATTTATATGTATTCTGTGTAACATTATACAAGATTATATTTATAATGTCAACACATATACGTTATAAGTTCATTATAGCATGAAATAGACACGGACTGTAAAGAGTGTTGTGGGACTTTCTATATAAGCACTTTGTGGTCTTATGTAAGGACTTCGATCGGGTCCTGTCGTCCGGTTTGCCCCTAGATTTTTTTCTGGTTGATTACAATCATAAAACAAATCTGGGTGCTGCCCCACCGAACGCCACCCGCAAGTTTTCCTAGGACGAATCTATTTTGTTTTCTTGACTATGCGTTTTTTGATTACTGTTTTCTTACGTGTTGCTGCTTTTTTGGTTGTTGTTTTACGTCCAAAACGACCTTTTTTGGCAGCTGGTGCGGCGGCAATCATCTCTTTTGCCAGGTCGTGAGTAATTGACTTTGGATCAGTATCCTTAGGGATTTTGGCGTTCTTAGCTCCGTCGGTAACATAAGGGCCAAAACGACCATTTAACACTTTAAGACCATCGCCAAAGTCAGCGATATTCTTCTCTGCTTCACTCTTTAGCTTTGTGGCATACAGTTCAAGCGCCTCGTCGAGTGTAATAGTATGAGGATCGAGCGGCTTGATGCTAATAAACAATTTATCAACCTGGATATAGGGGCCAAAGCGACCAACGTTTGCTTTGATTGCGACACCATCAGCAGTCTGACCTACGAGGCGAGGCAGTTGGAACGCATGTAGTGCCTCATCTAGCGTAACAGTCTCAATCTTTTTACCTGCAGGCATCGGGGCGAACTGGGGTTTGTCATCTTTATCCTCGGTTGCACCTAATTGGAGCATTGGTCCAAAACGGCCGAATCGAGCCAAGATTGGCTTGCCGGATTTAGGGTCAATACCAACTTCGCGAGCTTGCGCAACGTCTGAGCGCTTAATATCCCCAGACTTCTCAATTAGCTCATGAAATGGCGTGTAGAACTCTTGTAGCATATCATTTCGAGCTAGTTTGCCATCAGCGATCAGATCAAATTCTTGTTCGACGTGTGCCGTAAAGTCGTAGTCAACAACCTGCGTAAAGTTATTGGTCAAAAAGTCCGTTAACACTTCCCCGCCAGGAGTTGGAACTAGTTTTCCACGATCAGAGCCAGTTTTTTCTTGAATAATTTTGCGTCGTACTCCATTTCGTTCAATCTCAACATCTGAGACCGTTTCACGCCGAGGTTCTGTCTCGGGTTGCTCTACGCTTTTAGCCTCAAATGTTGAATTGTCCGAAATGTTTTCACCAATAGATAGTACAATCACATCTCGTGGTGTTCCTTCGTCCTCGCCCTTTTCGGCGTACCCACGAACTTGGACGGTATTAATAATAGTTGCATAGGTTGATGGACGGCCAATACCGAGGTCCTCAAGTTTTTTAACGAGCGCACCTTCGCTATAGCGGGCTGGCGGACGGGCAAAGACCTGGCGAGCTTGCGCCGACGCTAGATCTAGCGTGTCGCCTTGGTGTACGGCTGGTAAAATCTCGGTGTCTTTCTTGCTACCACCGTAGACTTTCATAAAACCATCAAAAATGATAACTTCACCCTTTGCTTCAAATTGTTCCTTGGTCGTTGAAACAGTGATAGTAATAACCGTTTTCTCAAGTTTTGCTGGTGCCATTTGGCTAGCAAGTGTGCGAGAACGAATTAAGTTATAGAGCTTCTGATCATACTCATTGCTTGTTGCATGCTCAAGCGCCATGTTAGTTGGGCGAATCGCTTCGTGGGCTTCCTGGGCACTGGCACTCTTGGTCTTAAAGGTGCGAACCTGGCTATATTCAGGTCCATACGCTGATTTAATATAGTCCGCAGCGGCTGCGATTGCTTGGCCTGATAGCGTAACTGAATCGGTACGCATGTAGGTGATTTTACCCTCTTGATATAACTTCTGCGCGGATGACATGGTACTTCTGGCGCTAAAGCCGAGACGACTATTGGCATCCTGTTGTAATGTGCTAGTAGTGAATGGTGCACCAGGGTTACGGACGCTAGGGCTAGTGGTAATATCATTGATAGTAAAGGATGCGCCGATGAGCGATTCGAGAAAACTCTGAGCCTCTGGCTCAGTATCAAAACGCTTAGGTAGCTCTGCTTTTAATGTATTACCACCCGCGCTAAATTCAGCCATGACCTTAAATTGGGCAGATCCAGCAAAGGCGTCAATCTCACGTTCACGTTCAACTAGTAGCCGCACGGCTGGTGATTGCACGCGACCAGCGGATTTGCCACCAGGAACCTTTTGCCAAACGACTGGTGATAGTTCGAATCCAACAATTCGGTCTAAGATCTGGCGGGCTTGTTGTGCTTGAACCAGGGACATATCAACCGTTCGAGGCTTCTTAATTGCCTCTGTTATAGCGTCCTTAGTAATCTCGTGAAAGACAATGCGATTGGTATTTGCTGGGTCGAGACCGAGCACCTCGCATAGATGCCACGCAATTGCCTCTCCTTCGCGGTCTTCATCAGTCGCGAGCCAAACAGTCTCTGCAGACTTAACGGCTTTTTTAAGTTCAGCAACTGTCTTTTTCTTTTCGCTATCAATTTCGTAGGTCGTCTTGAAACCATTATTGACTTCAATTGGCTCGCCACCACCCTTCACTTTTTTGGCGATTGAGCGAATGTGTCCAACGCTCGATAACACCTTAAAATCACTGCCGAGGTACTTCTCGATAGTTTTTGCTTTGGCTGGGGACTCGACGATTACTAAATTCTTCATATCTTACTTGTGTTTGTATAGTAGCTAAACACAGAGCCTGAGTTTACGCAACTTGTCTCGATTTGTAAACAGATTGACAAAACACTTCTGATTATCTTATGATATCCTGCGTCGCCCTCGTGCATTTTTTGCGCTTGAGGGCTGCATTTTTGACAGAGTAATGCTCAGTCGCGCAACGAAGCTATTAATAATAGTAGTTTGTTTGCGCGACTGACACACACCAACAGTCGTTAGCAGAAGGTAACAAAGTGATCACTACGATTTACCCCACGGGTGAAGCTCACAAAGCAACAACCGCGGAACTGGTCTTCTACTCGGGGGACCACAAACTCAACATCCACCCGAACAGGCTCCCGGAACCCGTTCGTTACAAGGAGATGGTCCTAGTGACCTTCCGCCCGTATCGTGGCAAGGTCAACTTGATTCTTCAGCTTGACACGACCGCCATGATCTACGACAGCGAGTACCGACGGATCGTCAGGCAGCTTCTCGGCTGGAATTTCGGTCGCGCTGTTCGCTCCGCGATCAAGTTCCAGCAGAAGCACGGCGGTAAGCGCTACTGCCCGCTCGGCAGCGCTGCACAGATTCAAGCCGCCGCCAAGCGGATCTTCGCTATCAGCGAAGCAGCAGCAGAGCGGCTCGTTCGCGCGTCTGATGTTGCTCCGCAACTCGCTGTAACGACCTCGTAGGGGTTGGGGGACGGACCTTTTAGGTTCGATGAGTCTCGTACTCATGGAGAATTCGCTCCTCCCCCACCCACCGCACAAGGTGTGGACTAACATTACTCTGTCAGTTCACCAGAGCCCTCAATCGACTTGAGAGCTGTGGTGAGCCCAAGATAGACAAAATCGTACAAATCACAAGAAGGCCAAAGTAGTAAAAACTGAGAATTAGCTGAGCAAAGGTCCGTCCTCTGCAGAGAATCAATTGGCTGGTTTGTCAAACTTTTCTCTTATCTCAGGGTCCACTGGTTACCACCGAGGGCACGAATAGTACCACCCAGCTCGAGCATAGTTAGTGCTTGGGAAAATTCACTTGCGTCGAATCCTGACTCCTCTTGAATCTGATCGCCATCGCGAATGCCAGATTGGATCAGTTGAATGATCTTTGTCTCGAGTGGCGTACTACCCAATGCCAAGGATTGTTGAGGTTGTAGCAGATCAAGGGCGATAACCTCGAGGACATCCTCGGCGGAGGTAATAGGCGCGGCGCCTTGTTTAATTAGGCCATTACAGCCTGCCGACAATGGACTAGTGATATTACCTGGAACAGCAAAGACTTCTCTGCCCTGTTCGAGCGCGTGATTAACAGTAGATAGTGTTCCACTGTGGATTGCCGCCTCTGTTACGATGACGGCGTCGGCCAGTCCACTGACCAAACGATTACGCTCTAAGAAGTTAGTTTTATATATCTGAGTCTCGGGCTCATACTCACTTATAATCGCTCCGCCACCACTAATAATTTGCTTGGCGAGATCAATATGGGCTCGGGGGTAAATATCATCAACACTTGATGGCAGGATCGCAATCGTCGTACCGCCAGCTTCGAGAGCTGCGCGATGTGCAATCGAATCTACTCCGAGTGCGAGACCGCTTACTATGACAACTCCTCTTTTTGCCAGGTCATACGCTAATTGGTAGGTTACTTCCTTGCCATAGGCAGTTGGCTTACGTGAGCCGACGATAGCTACGGTGGTAATACGATTTTCGGGCAATGTGCCGACATAATGTAATCTTTTAGGTATTTTGGCAATAGTATCTATGATCTGTAAATACTTATGCTTCTGAGGTGATATGCTATTGATTTTCATAGTGATTTGTTTCAAAAACTATTGACATAATGTCAAACCTGTGCTAATATCAGGAACGATTGGTTATTTTGCGAGATTAACCAAACGTACCTTATACCCCCTATTCTAACTTATGTTAGGGTATGCGCAATGTGTTATCGAAGTAACTACCCTCCACTTAGATGACATCAAAAGCATTGCGTGTATACTAATCCCTTTAACCAGCGAACGTCTGCGTTTTTTTATTCGAGATCGTTACGCTTGCCCCTCGGGTGGGTTAAAGGGTAAAATGGCGCCAGGTGATGCCCACCCTTACCTGGTGCCTTTTTATTTGGCTGCTCTTTTTCCTTCTTAGCGATGGTTGAGCATGCTATTATTTTATACAGATGACACTCTTTTATCTGATCCTGGCTACATTGGTCGGCAGTGCAATTTCACTACTTGGCGGTGTTATCCTACTTCGTTCCAAGAAACGTCGAGGGCTCGCAATACTACTAACTATGCCATTTGGCGCTGGTGCACTTCTGGCGGCGGCGTTTTTTGATCTGTTACCTGAGTCGTTTCGCCTTGGTGAGCCCCGCGTCATGCTGTTATGGGTGCTCCTAGGTTTTACAAGCTTTTTCTTGCTGGAAAGAAGCGCAAGCTGGTTTCACCACCACCACGATCACGCCGAGCAAGCCAAGAACGCCCGACAGCGCTATCTGATCGTCATTGGCGATGTCTTACACAATGCGATTGATGGCTTGGCGATTGGTGCATCATTCGCCCTCAGTATTCCAACGGGTATTATCACGACACTCGCAGTCAGTGCCCACGAGATTCCAAAGGAACTCGGGACATTCGCACTTCTATTATCGCGAGGCTGGAAAGACAAAATTGTGTTGCTAGCTAACCTTCTAACTGCTGTTGCAACGATCATTACCGCTGTTAGTGTGTATGTACTTGGTTCGAATAGTCATCTACCGGTTGGGCCTTTACTGGCACTCACCGCGGGCTTCTTTATATATGTGGCAGCCAGCGATATTATTCCTGATATTCACGAGCAGACGCGTCGAGTTGGGACGATTCAAGCGCTGATATTAATTGCAGGTATTATTATTGTTGGCTTTGTCATTAGACTCCTGGGTGTATAGGGTTACGCCAGAGTCTTGGTTTCGTGCGCAAGTGTACCTTCAACAAAACTCGAGATAAAGCCAAGGATTTCAGGCATTAGTTTATCGAGTGCTTCGGATTCGTCCTTTGAGAACTTACCAAGGACAAAATCAATATCCCCCATTTGCGCGCGGTGGTCGTTGGTAATGCCGATGCGAATTCGATGATAGTCTGGGCCGATATGATTGTTAAGAGATTTAATACCGTTATTACCTGCATCACTCCCCTGTCCGCGTGTTCTAATTGTGCCAAATGGCAGGGCCAGGTCATCGTGAATAACTAATAGGTCGTGCGCCGGCATGACGCTATAAAAATCAATCAGACGTCGGGCGCTTTGGCCGGTTTCGTTATAGTAGGTTGTCGGTTTAACGAGGATGACTTTTTCGCCCTCGATGGTAGTTTCGGTAACCAGCGCAGAGAATTTAGACTTTTCGGTCCATTTCAAATTATGAGATTTGGCAAACTCATCAATAACTGCAAACCCGACGTTATGACGAGTGTTGTCGTATTTAGATTCCAGGTTGCCCTGAGCAAAGATTAGTTTCATATACTCCTATTGTAACGCTACTTGGCTTTATCAGTTTCGCGTGCGAGTTTCTCTTGTTCTTCTTTGTATTTTTTAGTAACAGGCTCTTTACCTTCGGCTACTCGGGCTTTGTTGGCTTTGATCTGTTTTTCGTCGCGGAAACTGAAACGAATCGGTGTGCCAGCGAAGTTAAATGTCTCACGCACATGGCGCTCTAGGTAACGCTTGTATGACCAGTGAATGAACTTCAGGTTGCTGCCGTAAATAACGAACCATGGCGGGGCTACGTCGGTCTGAACCATGTAACGAAGCTTAGGGTGAGTATTCTTGAGCCCGGCTGGTGGATGACGTTGAATAAGTTTTTGTAACAGGTCATTTAACTGGCGAGTCTTTAATTCTTGATGACGTCGAGCGTCAATATCAAGGGCAAGGTCAAATAATTTCGTAACGTTTTGACCGGTAACACTACTGGTAAAAATCAGTGGCGCCCACGGTGTGAATTTGAACGTATTGGCAATCTTTGGT
>SCSZ01000004.1 GCA_004322265.1 Patescibacteria group bacterium | reverse complement strand
GGATAATCTACCCTCGTCTGACCAAGCTCTGGATACTCTATTAGACAACACCGACAAATTAAATACTGTAGCAAGTAAGATACTACAAAGAGTTGTTGCAATCGTTGCCCATGAACCAACCACTACTGATGTTCGTCATGATCCTGTTCGTATTGATAAAATAAAGCAAAACCTGCAGCAATCCGCACAGTTATTGCTGTCAGCGAGCGAGGCACTGCCAGATGCCGAAGAACAACGTATTGAGCCAACACAATTCACCTACGAAGCACCGACCGGCACATTGACAATTGAAACGGAAACGGTCGTACTCCAGAGTGGTCCAAAGGAGATTTTCGAAAAGCTCCTGTACTACCAAGGCTACTCTGTTTCTCCATCCATCTTCATTCTTGAAGGCTTTGGCTCGCACCTCGAGCCTAAAGATCGATCTGCTTATTTCACGAGATCAATGAAATCACTGGTGGCGACACTGAGTAAATACGGAGCAGAGAATTTGATTATTCATACTGGTCGCACGCGAGCTAGTGAGTACGAGCTCAACGTACAAGATACCATTACTCCGATCGAGGAAATCGTCCCAATGATAGATACTCAACCAAATATTTCTGAGAATCCGGAGGTAACACAGTCTAATACAGATATAGCAGAGCTAGACAAACCTACAACTGACGAGGACAAAATAATCACGGATACACTGACGCGAATTATATTGAGAGGTAAGGACATTATCCATGTTGGAGAGGTCGTGCGTGAAGCTTTCAACCGAAAGTTATCAAAAGATGAATTCGAAAATCTAAAAAATGTCATGTCTGCTGACGATCGTATTTATTATATGGGTAATGCAAAATATGTCGTTAGAAATCCCATACAGCGGGATCCTGCAGAGGCTCATGATGATCAAGATCTCGATACAAAGCTCAAAGAAGTCAATTTATTCCACCAAAGCCTCAGTTTTCGTCGCAGACGATAGATAAAATTTGCACGATGCATTACAGAGGAGTATAATTCAAGCGTTTGTGAAAGGCTCGATCAACTCATGTGATCGAGTTTTAATAAAAAGTGCTACATAGAAGGTGTTTTAAACTTAAAGGAATCCAAAAATGACCATTCGCGATACAATTCTAACTGTTAACATTGTTGAGCCTGCGCTTGTTCAGGCTGTTCAGCGACATAGTAAAGAAATGGGTATTAAGTTACGAGGCGTCGTTCTTATTGACCGAACATACGCCGAGGAAGCACTTGAACGCGACTTCCCACGCGACAAAACGGGCGTCTTCGAAGAAGTATTTTGTGATTTCGACGACCCTGACGAATTACAGCGAATCCTAAAAGTTTATAATGATCGCCTCCTTGCGGTAACTTGTCGTTACGAAAACTCAATGCATAGTTTTCGTAAACTCATACCATTCGTTCCCTACTTGCCTGCTCCTTCAGAATCATCACTTCTCTGGTCGCTCGAGAAGCCAATGATGCGTGATCGTCTCAGTAACTACAACAGACAGTTGACGCCAAAATATCAATATATCGAAGAAACAGATATTCCTAACGTATTCGAACTGATCAAGGATTTCAATTTTCCTGTTATCGTCAAACCGAGTGAACTCGCTGAATCATTGCTAGTTACCCGTTGTGAAACAAAGGATGAGCTAAGTATTTGTCTCATCAACACATTTCAGGTGATCGGTGATATTTTTGAACGCGAACATCGCGAAAATACGCCAGGAGTGTTGATCGAAGAGTTCATGGAAGGCACAATGTATTCAACCGATGCCTACATAACGAGTGAGGGTGAGATTTACTGTCTACCGCTCGTTGAGGTCGTAACCGCTCATTCGATCGGACTGCCTGGATTTTACAGCTATCGACATATTATACCTGTTGGCCTACCCGAGGGTGAAGTTGAAAAAGCATTTGAAGTTTCACGCGCCGCTATTAGAGCACTTAACCTTCGTGCAACCTCAACCCATATTGAATTATTCCTTACGCCGCAGGGATGGAAGATTATCGAAGTAGGAGCCCGCATAGGTGGCTATCGAGGGTCACTATACCGTGAAGCCTATGGTATCGATCACTTCTATAACGATCTCGCCATTCATATGGGGAACAAACCAACTATGCCAGGCGCGCCAATCAAACACGCTGCTGGATTTAATATATATGCCGACGATGAAGGAATTATTGAGTCGATTGAGGGCATCGAAGAAGCTCAACAACTAACAAGTGTTGTTTTCGTCGAGCCACATGCCGAACCTGGTGATGAAGCTCTTTTTGCTCAAAATGGCGGGCGTTACGTTGTGGATGGTATTCTCAGCAACACTGATCCCGATCAACTAGAAAAGGACATGGCCAAAATTCGCGAAATTGTGAAGATTAATGTCCGCTCGACAGATCACCACACTAACGCAACTACTAGCAAAAAGCTCGAGCGCGTAACTAACTAGCAACTAACTAAGCCGCATCTAATTGATCATAATTGTTAAGTAACGCGATGAGAGCTTCCTTTTCAGTTACCTCCTGGACCGTATCAAGTGGACTGTCGCCTCGATCTGACAGGACATAGTCTGTAACTCGCTCCCTAAGAACATGATCA
>SCSZ01000033.1 GCA_004322265.1 Patescibacteria group bacterium | reverse complement strand
CGTGAAGGACGCCCAAGCGACGAGGCAGTCCTCATCGGACGTCTGATCGATCGCCCAATTCGTCCGCTCTTTCCAAAGGGTTATCGCCAAGAGGTTCAGAACGTTGCAACTGTGTTATCAATGGATCCAACCTTCCGTCCTGACATGGTCGCCATGATCGCTGCATCAGCCGCATTAACACTTTCTGGCGCACCATTTGATGGTCCGGTCGCGGGTCTGCGTGTTGCTCGTGTAAACGGTGAGTTTAAGGCATTTGCTACAACCAAGGAGCGTGAGGCAAGCGATCTCGATCTCGTCGTCGCCGGAACTGCCGGTGGCATTACGATGGTTGAAGCTGGCGCTAATGAAGTCAGCGAGACGACGGTAGCTGAGGCACTCGCTTGGGCATACGATGCCTACCAACCAGCAATTGCAGCCCAGGTTGAGCTTGCCAAAAAAGTCGGTGTAACACCGCTTGAATATGAACTCATTCTTCCAAACGAAGACATCCAAAAGGCAGTTGATGCATGGGTTGACGGTAAACTCGGTGAGGATATTCGCTTGCCGTACCCAGAACGCAATGAACTTATTGCGACACTGCGCGATCAGTTCCATACTGCAATGCAAGAAAGCGTCGGTGAGGATGAATACAAAGCCGTGCAAGATGAATACGACGAAGCTTTTCAGATGGCAATTCACAAAGACGTCCGTAAAGGGATTGTCGACCATCAGCTTCGTCCGGATGGTCGTCGCCTCGATGAAATTCGTCCACTTTCAAGTGAAGTTGGGGTGTTACCCCGCACGCACGGCTCATCAATCTTTACGCGTGGCATTACTCAGGGCTTGAACATCGTAACACTCGCGCCTCTGAGCTTTTCTCAAATGGTTGATAGTATGGAGCAAAACGACTACGAACGTCGCTACATGCATCACTACAATGCGCCTGGCTACACGGTTGGCGAAGTTCGTCGTCTAGGAAGCCCAGGACGACGCGAAATTGGACATGGCTACTTAGCTGAGCGTGCGGTTGAGCCAGTTCTACCTGCAATCGAGGACTTTCCGTACGCAATTCGTTCTGTTACTGAGATCATGAGCCAGAACGGTTCGACTTCAATGGCTGCAACCTGTAGTTCTATCCTTGCTCTTATGGACGCTGGCGTCCCACTCAAGGCCCCCGTATCTGGTATTGCGATGGGATTAATGCTCGACGGCGATACTCCATATGTGCTATCAGACATCGCTGATGCCGAGGACTTTGCGGGCGATATGGACTTCAAGGTTACCGGAACTTCAAATGGTATTACTGCCATCCAAATGGATATGAAAGTCCACGGTCTGCCTGTTGCAACTCTTAAAAAAGCACTCGAAGCCGCCAAACCAGGTCGCGCATTCATCCTCAAGCACATGCTGGAAACGCTCGCCGAGCCTCGAAAAGCGTTGTCGCCATATGCTCCGCGTATCGAAAAACTCATGATTAACCCTGACAAAATCGGTGCAGTCATTGGCAAAGGTGGCGATACAATCAAGCAAATCACCAGTGAGACTGGCGCACAGATCGACATCAACGACGATGGGCTTATCACTATCGCCGCTGTTGATACTGCTGCTATTGAAAAGGCTATCAACTGGATCAAGGGTCTAACCGAAGAGCCGGAAGTCGGTACGATTTACGAAGGCAAAGTTGTCTCGATTAAAGACTTTGGCGCCTTTATCAACATCATGCCAGGCATCGATGGCATGGCGCACATCAGTGAATTATCCGACAAACGTGTCGAGAAGGTAAGCGATGTGTTACATGAAGGCCAAATCGTCAAAGCCAAGTTAATTGGTATTGACGAGCGTGGACGTCTCAGCCTTAGCCTCAAAAACGTCGAGTAACAATCGTGAAAAAATGGCTACAATCAAGATCGGCCCAAGTGCCGAGCTTGATTGCACTCCATTTCTTTGCATTCTCAGTGTGTTAGATGAGAAGAGCAAGTGCGCTTACAAGTGCCATCGATGCTAATGCATAGCGGGCAAATTGATCGCCCTTTGAAATAGCAATTCTAGTACCTATATAACTGCCAGTAAATGCGCCAATAATACCTGCGACAGCATATAACCAAACAAAGTTGCCACTAATTGTCAGTAGGGCGAACAGTATGACAGCTTGGATGACACCCATTAACCTTCTGATGACAGTACTTTGTAAGATGGTGAGACTAAATAGAGTTGGTAATAAAATAGCGATAAGAATCCAAAATGTACTACTGAGAGTTATAGAGCCCGCTACAACGAAAATGCTGAACAATATTATTCCAATTCGCTTACTGTGTTTAAAAGTCGACAGTTTCTTTTTGTTAACAAATAACAACGGAAGAGCGGCAATTGTCATTATTGCTAGGGCTGGCTTAAAAGAATTTGCTTCAAAGTGAGGAAGTAGAAGAGCACCTATGACCGACGCAATAACTGTAATGCTAGCAAGCAAGATAATTAATTTTTTGTGACCTGGCAGATATTTTGTCTTTTGAAATGCAGTTAATGAACCTACCCCAATACCAAGGCTAAGAAAGCTGGCATTTGCGGCTGCCTGAGCCGGAGATAAGCCAATCAGTAACCAGTACGGTTGCATAATTAAACCGCCACCAACTCCTGCCATACCACTCAGAATGCTAGATACTAACGCAACAATGAACGTTAGGAAGATGAGTGGGTCCACGCCTATTCCCACTCAATAGTGCCAGGTGGTTTGCTGGTAACGTCAAGAACGACGCGGTTGACTTCGTCAATCTCGTTGGTAATACGATTTGAAATCTTGGAGAGTATATCGTAAGGAATATGACTCCAGTCGGCAGTCATCGCATCTTCGCTGGATACTGGACGAAGGACAATTGGATGACCGTACGTTCGGCCATCGCCTTTAACACCGACTGATCGCACATCGGCCAGCAGTACAACTGGACATTGCCAAATGCTGTTATCAAGTCCGGCTTTTGTTAGTTCTTCACGAGCGATAAGATCGGCTTTACGCAGGAGGTCTAAGCGTTCAGCAGTTACGGCGCCAATAATACGAATACCGAGGCCCGGGCCAGGGAATGGCTGGCGACCGACGATTTCTTCAGGTAGTCCGAGATCGCGACCGATCTGGCGAACCTCATCCTTAAAGAGTGCACGGAGTGGTTCGATCAATTTAAACTGTAGATCATCAGGTAAACCACCAACGTTGTGATGACTCTTGATGTTTGATGTGCCGGTGCCGCCACCAGATTCAACCACGTCGGGGTAGAGGGTACCCTGGACGAGAAACTCAACAGGTTTGCTTTCTTCGGCAACGATTTCTCTGGCAGCTGACTCAAATGTACGAATAAATTCACGACCAATGATTTTACGCTTCGTTTCAGGGTCAGTTACTTCTTTAAGTGCGTCTAGGAATTGGTTTTTGGCGTCAACAACTTTTAGCTTGGCACCAGTTGCAGCTACGAAATCTTTTTCAACTTGTTCGGCCTCGCCTGATCGAAGCAATCCATGATCAACAAAGACGCAAGTGAGTTGTGCACCGATTGCTTTTTGTACGAGTGCTGCTGCGACAGCGGAGTCAACGCCGCCAGAGAGTCCACAAATCACGCGTTTATCTCCGACTGTTTCCTGAATAATCGCGATTTGGTCCTCAATGATATTTGTTGCGGTCCACTTAGGCTTTAGTTTAGCAATGTTATACAGGAAGTTTTCTAAGGTTTTCTGACCGTATTTGGTATGAAGTACCTCAGGGTGAAATTGTACGCCAGCAAGTGGTAGCGTGGTGTGTTCAAAGGCGGCAATAGGCGTGCCCGCGGTTGATGCCGCAACTTCAAAACCCTCTGGTGCTTCGACGACAGCGTCCCCATGGCTCATCCAGACTTCTTGGTTATTTGGCTCATCGTTAAATAATTTACCAATTCGCGAAATACTCAGCTGTGTGCGGCCAAACTCCGACTTACCCGTGTGATCTACGACACCACCGAGCGCCTGAGTCATTGACTGAAATCCATAACAGATACCAAATACTGGGACGCTTGCCTCAAATAGGGCAGAGTCAGTTTGTGGTGCGCCTTCACTGTAGACCGATGAAGGGCCACCCGATAAGATAATTGCACTCGGGTTACGTGCCAACATATCAGCAGTTGACATGCTAGAGGGCACGATTTCAGAATAGATCTTTGCTTCGCGGACGCGGCGGGCGATGAGCTGCGCATACTGAGCGCCATAATCTACAACAAGGACAGGAGATTGGTCGTTTTTGATGGCCATGTACCTATTATAATAACGGATTATTCCCATCTTGGCTATATCCGTAAAAACGAACCCAAAATCTGAAATTTCCCTGAGCAGAGGACGGACCTTTGCTCAGCAAATTCTCAGAAAACTAAATCACTAAAGAGGTAAGAAAAAAGGGGATTGAATAAAGCTATTGCAAATAGGCAGCAACAGTGCTATCATTAAGGTACTAAACGCAGTCTTGTAATGGGGTAAAGTGAACAAGAAAGAGACACTTCTTGAGCAAATTAGGGCAGATATTATAGACAATAATATATGTCCAGATTTGGCTAAGACAGCCAAGAACCTTGTCATGGGTGATGGGAACATTGACGCAGACATTGTGTTTATAGGTGAAGCGCCAGGTAAGAATGAAGACGAAACAGGCCTGCCATTTGTTGGTGCAGCCGGAAAGTTTCTCGACGAAATGCTGATGACTGCCGGTATGAAACGCTCTGACATCTATATCACTAACATTGTGAAGTACCGCCCACCCAATAACAGAGATCCGCTTCCAGAGGAAAAGAAGGCTTTTTGGCCATTCTTGGTGCGTCAGCTACAAGTCATCCGACCGAAAATCGTCGTGACATTAGGCAGGCACAGCATGGAATATTTCCTGCCTGAACAAAAGATCAGTATGATCCACGGCGACCCAAAACGAATATCGTTTGGTGAGACCAAGATCGTGATTGTCCCGCTCTATCATCCAGCAGCAGCCCTATATAACGGCAGTATGCGAGCGACACTGATCGAAGACTTTATGAAGTTACCAACAATAATTAACATTCTCGAAAAGGAGAAAAAATAACTATGGGTTCACAACGAATCGCAACCCCACAAGGGGACAACCCAAACAAACGGCCCTTCGGCCATAACAATAACGGCAATCAGCCGCGACCAAAATCAAACAACACGGTGCTTGCCAATACGCAAACTCGTAAGGGTGAAGTATTCCGCGCACAGCGCCGCACGAGCGAGGACGTTAATGTCCGGGCTTCTCAGCACATCATTAATGTACCGGTGAATAAATCCGTTTTTAACGGATACGACGGCAAACAGTTCAGCCCAGCTGACTTTAAGAAGCAGCCTCGAACGAACGGTCCTAAGCTACGCATTATGCCAATCGGTGGCCTCGGCGAAATGGGCATCGGCAAGAACATGATGGCTATCGAATACGATAATGACATGATTATCATCGACTGTGGATTTCTATTCCCAGGCGCTGACTATCCGGGCATTAACTACATTATTCCTGATATCTCGTATCTTGAGGAAAACAAGCACAAGATCCGTGGCATTGTCTTTACACACGGACACCTCGATCACATTGGCGCATTTCGCCACATTGCCGACAAACTCCCTGCCCCCGTTTATGGCAGTAAATTTACACTCGGTATGGTTCAACGCACGATGGAAGAATCAACCAGTGGCTACACGCCTGAATACAATGAACTTAATCCAGAACTGCATGAACGTGCACAACTTGGCGACAGCTTTAGCATCGAACTTGTTCGTGTTAATCACTCAATCCCAGATGCAACTGCCGTCGTTATTCGTACACCACTTGGCGTACTGATTGACACAGGCGACTGGCGTTTTGAGGAAAACCCAGTTGATGGTCGCAAATTTGATCTTGAACGTATGACTGAGATTGCGACTAAGGAAGGCATTTTGCTCCTGATGAACGAATCAACCAACTGTGAGTCAGATGGAACACACACTCACGGTGAGTTCGATATTCAACATTCAATTGGCCAAGTTATGGAGAAATACCAGAATAATCGCTTGATCCTCAGCTGTTTCTCTTCACAGATCCACCGTATGCAGGTCATTTTGGAGGAAGCAAAAAATCACGATCGCAAAGTCGCCTTTGCAGGATATAGTATGATCCAGAACCTCGAAGTAGCTCTTCGCGCTGGTATCATTAAGGTGCCTAAGGACACTGTCGTCAAGATGGAAGACATCGTCAAAATGCCTGATGGCAAAGTAACCATTATTTGTACTGGCTCACAAGGCGAGTTCAACGCCGTGCTTAATCGTATGGCATCTGGCTCACACAAATTTATCAAGATTAAAAACTCTGACGTTATCGTCTTTAGCTCGAACCCAATTCCTGGTAACGAGAAGTACGTCGTTCGTACCGTCGACGGTCTGATGCGAGAGGGAAGTGATGTTATTCAAAACGGCAAAACTCACCTGACTGGCATTGGTCCACTTCACCTTTCAGGCCATGGCTATTACGATGACCACGTCAAACTGATTAACGCGCTTAATCCAAAATATTACATTCCGATTCACGGTGAGTTCCACATGTTGGTTCACAACGCGGAACTTGCCGAAAAAGACGGTGCCATTCCACGCGCAAACATTTTCGTCTGTGATAGTGGAGACGTTGTCGAGATTACATCGGAAGGTGCCAAGAAGGCCGGTCGTATCCCCGTTGGCGGCATCATGTACGACGATAGTGGTACGGTTGTGTCCGAAGTAGTCCTTAAGGACCGAATTCACATGGCGACTGAGGGAATGTTTGTCGTTGTTCTTACCGTTCAACGCGGTAGCGGACGCCTACTCACTAGCCCTGACATCATCAGCCGAGGCTTCATTTACCTACGCGATAGCGAAGAGTTGATGGGTACAATCCGTCAGTATTTAAAGCAAAAAGTTACTCGTGCATTCTCTGGTAAGCGCGTTGATCTTGATGTTATCAAGAAGGAACTCAAGGATGAGATTACACACATTCTGTATGACCAGACTCGTCGTACACCAATCGTTATCCCCGTCATCAACGAAGTCGGTGGAAGCGGTGGTGGCCAAGGTGGACACGCTGGTCAGCCACGAGACAATCGTGCACCTCGCCAGGACGTTAAACCTGGTAACACCTACCGTATTGAGACTCCAGAACCCAAGGTCTTCCCGGAACCAGTAATTCCAGATACCCCCGAAGTCGAACCGCTCGTCAAGACTGATAACCTCGGTTACTAGCTAGACAAAACAGCAAAAGTATGCTATACTACATCTATAATGCCTCCTTACGTAGACACTGAACGTAGTAGTGAAGACTCAAACGACATACTTAGGCCATCCGCTTCTGTTGAAGAGACCTTTCTCATCTACAAAGCACTGAGTGGTATTGATAACGCTGAGTATAAAAAACTCCGCGAAAAATCTACTCGAGTTACTGTGATTGTTGATGATTTCGGCAAAGACCTTAGACATAGTTCACGAGAAGCTGCGCAACTTGCATTACTCTCCAAAGAGCTATCTTCCCCTGATAAAAAAAGAAAAAATGCCAGTTGGTTAGCAATTAACCAATATGATTCAGATGACCCTGAGGATATCCTATACGTGCATGCGCTTACTTCGAACATTGGTATAAAGATACCTGGGTTTCTTGCTAAGCATTACGAATCAAAGGCTATGGATGAATTGAAGAGGTTCAACCCAATAGATGACTTGGACATTCTTGAACTTATGGCACGTGAGCCAAGTCTACTTGTCAAAAACCCGCAAGGTGTCAATATTGAATCAGCCTTTATTGATGGATGTATAGTTTACGATACTCTCAAACAAGCACGACTGAAGCCCAGGTCTGTTTCTGGTGACGAGCTTTCAAGAGCAATCTTTGCGGCAGAAGCCTTTCACCAGCAACTTATGTATTATATGGGGTATGACGGTTTAGTTATGGCAATCAGTGAAGAGCTTGACGACATACATTTTAGACAAAGCGACGGATTTAAAAAAGGTTTGGCCGTGTATGACGGTATTACACAATCGAGGCTAGATACAATTGATTGGATTGAAGCTAAACTTCCACCAGCAAAAGATATACCTGAAATTCTTGACAGTGTTGCATCAACGCTTACGGGCAAAGACGCAGAGTCTGAGAGCGTTTTGCGTGATGGATCTGGACATAACGTACAGTTCGGAGCTGGGAAAGTTTCAGAGATCTACACCCAAGAAGAAATGGAAGACACAATCCCTATTCCTACCCATGAACCTGAACGGTATGTCTGGCGTAAAAAAGGTCGCTATTCAGCGGCCCGAAAAGTAACTCATGAAATAGATGTGGCCAGGGATGAAAAAGGGAAGCCTATTTTGGATGAAAGTGGGAAGCCTATATTTGCCGATAAGGTTATGCCTATATCAGATCATTTCGGAGAAACTATGATTTTTCCAGACACTGAGGCACTTGCATATTCATTCCAAAATGCATCGGGTATATTACAAGATCTCGCTCCATCGCGCTTTGCGCTGACGACCTCACGACATAAGGATACAGCTTTCCATGCAAAAGTGGACGAAGAGGATAGTGCGATTAGAGCTATCGAAATTGACTTAGGTAACTTAGGTGCACGTCTTGATAAAAAGATTAGTGATAACGGTCATAAGGTTATTAAAATCACCCTTCAACATTCACCGATCGACGGTAAGATGCCAGTTCCGGTAGAAGTCCAGTATCAGACGGAAGAAGATCGTGCTAATAGTCGTACAGGTCCAGCTACGCATGCTAATAAAGGCCGAGGCTATAAAACTAGTGTGCAGCAAGCCAGAATAATTAAAGAGTTAGGAGATTTACCTAAACGACGAGCAAAGACCAATGAGGCAGGTCTAACGCAACAATCAATCGATGATGCTAACGAGTTGTTTCCACGTATTACACCGGACGAGGGAACGCAGCGAGCTTTAGGCGCCACAGCGACACAAATCAGTAGACCCGAAACTAACTAATCATAAGCCTCTTGCAAAATGTAGTAAATTTTGCTATAATATGAAGTATCAATCGGTGCACATTGCGCCTATAATGGTATAGATTATGGCAAAAAAGAAAAAACGCTCACACAAAAAGGTAGTCAAACAGTCGACTCCGCAACATAGCCTACCAAACGGCTTTTGGGCTCAAATTGGTGCGGTTTTTCTAATTGCACTGTCTTTACTCTTTGTCGTCGCTTGGTTCGGTGCGGGTGGTCCAGTCCTCGATTGGCTGTACCAATCGACGCTTAGTTTGATTGGGTATGCTGTCTACGTCCTGCCACTACTATTTATCTACGTCGCGGTAGAGATTTTCCGTGCCGAGGACAATCGCTTGCCATTTGTCATGAAACTGGCTACGATTACCTCAATCATTTGGTTTTCATCACTATTTGGCCTACTCAAAAACAGTAATGGCAAGACAACCGGTGGCTACATTGGCGATCTGATTAACGGTGGAGTTCTTGGTCTGGTTAACGCGGGTGTCGCAGCCTTTATATATGTACTGCTGATCCTCATCACGATTTTATTCATTATTCGCGTATCTCCATTTACGATTATTAGTAAGTTGTGGCAAATGGCTCGCCGTGATTCATCCGAGCAAGAGGCAAACGTTAAAGTTATGAAGAACGCGGCAGCAATTGACGCACCAAAACCTAGCACGATGGCCGAATTCAAACTTAACGCTGGTGTGCCAACGCTTGATGACGAAGGTAATGTAAAGCAGTCGCGTCTGTCGAGCTTCAAGAACAGTACCAAGCAGGATAAGAGTGCCGAAGATCAATCAGCCCTCGTTACGATTAGCGATCCAAACTGGGTTGGTCCGAGTGTCGACCTACTTGAGAAAAAGCAGTCGCCAGCCGATGCTGGTGATATCCAGCAAAACGCCAAGATTATCAAGGACACACTCGAGGAATTCGACATTCATGTTGAGATGGAAGGAGCCAATATTGGGCCAAAGGTTACACAGTATACGCTTCGTCCACCTAGCGGCGTCAAACTGTCCAAGATCGAGGCACTCGAGACAAATATCGCGCTTAACCTAGCTGCATCGAGCCTGCGTATTGAGGCACCAATCCCTGGCCAAAAGGCCGTTGGCATTGAGGTGCCTAACCGTAAAGCAGCCGATGTTCGTTTGTATTCAATTCTTACCAGCCCACAGTGGGGCGCGTCCAAAGAACCACTGGCTTTTGCTGTTGGTAAGGATATTTCTGGTGAAGCCGTCCTTGGCGAACTGAACAAAATGCCACACCTTTTGATTGCTGGTCAGACTGGTTCTGGTAAGTCAGTCATGATTAACACGCTCCTCACCAGCCTGCTGTATCACAACAGCCCGAGTGATATGAAGCTGATTCTGGTTGATCCAAAGGAAGTTGAAATGGCCGCCTACCAGGATATTCCACATCTTCTGACGCCGATTATTAGTGAACCAGACAAAACAATTAGTGCCCTGAAATGGGCAGTGAACGAGATGCAACGTCGTTATTCATTACTCGCTGAACACCGCGTCAAGGATATCAAGAGCTATAATGCCAAGGTCCAGTCAGTAGGCAAGAAAATTATGGTTGAGGGCGTTGATGGTGAATCGACCGAACAGACTGAGGGGTCGTTACCGTACATTGTTATTGTGATCGATGAGTTAGCCGAACTGATGATGATTGCCGCACGCGACGTCGAGGCGCTAATTGTTCGTTTGGCGCAAAAGGCTCGTGCCGTTGGTATTCACCTGGTCCTTGCGACTCAGCGTCCATCGGTCAACGTTATTACTGGTCTGATTAAAGCTAATGTGCCAGCGCGTATTGCCTTTACTGTGCCATCACAGATTGATAGCCGCACCATCTTAGATAAGGTTGGTGCCGAGAAGCTCCTAGGATCTGGAGACATGTTCCTCGTTACACCTGAAATGAGCAAGCCGCGTCGTATCCAGGGAGCATTGGTAACTGACGACGAAGTTCACAAAATTACCGATCACTTACGCCTGCAGTCAATGCCACAATATAATGATGAAGTTGTTGCTCAGCCCGTACAGCTCAACGGCAAGGGCGGGGTAGTTATGGACTACGACAGTGGCAGTGATGATGGGATGTACAAGGATGCTCTACGCGTTGTGATTGAAAGTGGTAAGGCAAGTGCTAGCTTGTTACAGCGTCGCCTCCGCGTTGGCTACGCCCGTGCGGCTCGCCTTATCGAGACTATGGAAGACCAAGGTATTATCGGTCCAGCTGACGGTGCCCGTCCGCGCGAAGTACTGGTGAGTAGTATCGACGAACTACAACCAGACACGACTGACGAACTCTAGGTACTTCTCTCGTATGTGAAACGGAGGCCAGTTGCCTCTGTTTTTGTATAAGGTTGCATACTATGCACACGAACGACTAGAATAGGGCCAAGACTAGTGCAAACCTAACGGGAGAGACAGATATGCTGAAATATTATTATAAAACGATTCGTTCGAGTAGCTTGGATGAAAGAAAAAAATTCCAAAAAGGGACATGGGTGTACGCGGAAAACCCAACACCAGATGAAATTACCAAACTCATAAATACTCACGGACTTGACGAAGGCCTGATTGTAGATGCTCTCGATGAAGATGAAATGCCGCGTCTTGAGAAGGATGGGAACCTCGTTTATGTCTATGTTCGGGCGGCCACCACACGGACTGACGGTGCATCTGATACACTACCACTTTTGATTGTCTATGCGCCAGACAGTGTGATTACTATTAGCCTGCGCAAACTACCACATTTCGCACCGTTTTTTAGCGACAAGCTAGACTTTACAACGACTCAACGAACACGCTTGATGTTACAGATTCTCAGTCAGATTGCTGAGCGCTACGACAAGTATATTACAACCACCAGCAAACAGATCAAGACCATTCGCAACCGTCTGCGTGGACATGAGATTCACAACAAAGACTTTATTGATTTTGTTACTATCGAGGATGAAATTAACGAATTCCTGGGTGCATTACAGCCGGTCAGCGGGACGCTGCGCCGCATTATGCTCGGTCGTGATATTGTGTTGCACGAGGAAGACCGCGACATTCTAGAGGATCTTGAGCTCAGCATTACGCAGTCAATCGAGACGTGTCGCTCGAATATTAAATCAATTATAAATATTCGTCAGGCATACAGCTCGATTAGTTCGAATAACCTAAACCGTTCGATCAAGATTCTGACGATCGTAACGGTTATGATCACGCTGCCGAATATATTTTTCAGTATGTATGGTATGAACGTTGCGCTGCCGTATCAACATGAGCAGTGGGCGTTTAGCGGACTACTCATATTGATTGCAGTTGTTCTGCTGATATCTTATGCGATATTAAAGCGCAAGAACGTTATTTAGCTAAGCAGGGATTTCATCTGTTTAGCAATTAGTTTTGTCGCGTAGACGGGATTCAGCCTGTACAACTTGTTCATGAGGTTTGAATCTTTGCCGGTAAAGATCTGAGGCTTGTTCTTTTCGATGCCGTTGATGATAATCTCGGCAGCTTTGGTTGCAGATAACATCGGGAAGTTCTTAGCTGCGTCGGTTGCGGCGGCAGAAGTTGGTGCTGCAACCCCTGAATTTTCGGTGATGTTGGTCCTGGTTGCACCAGGGAAGACGACGCTGACGTGAACGTTAGTGCTGAGCAGTTCTGCATAGAGACCTTCAGTCATCAGTTTGACTGCCGCTTTGGATGCGCCGTAGACGCTTTGGCCAGGAACAGGTAGGAAGCCACCCATGCTTGAGACGTTGGCGATGTAGCCTTCGGGGCGTTTTAGCAGGTACGGTAGGAATGCTTTGGTCATGTAGAGTGTGCCGTAGAAGTTCACGTTCATGACTCGTTCGATGGCAGCGTAATCGAGGTCATTGATCTTTACGAAGGGCTGAACGATACCCGCACAGTTAATAATGCCGTCGACTTGACCTTGCTTAGCGATAATTTCGTCGGGTAATTTAGCAACATTGTCGCGGTTCGTCGTATCGAGGACGTGAGTCGATAAGTTTGCTGCTTTGTCGCCCATTTTCTGTACGAGTGCATCCAAGCCTTCTTTTTTGTAATCGACTGCGGCGACTTTGGCACCACGAGACAGTAGTGTTGCGACCAACTCACCGCCAATTCCACCACCTGCACCCGTTACGACGATAACTTTGTTTTGTACGTTCATTATTTTCTTTCTTTTAGTACTTATGTTTCTCTCTCGATTGTAACTCAGAGTGAGTGTTTACGCGGTATTCTATGCTGAAATAGTAGTAAAAGCGCAATTATGCCTGAGAGAACTAGACTTATAACGGGCGGTAAGGCAATTACAGGATTCCAGGACGTTAATGCACAAACATTTAGAAGAACCGCAACAGCATATAGCGTCCACGACAAGGTATTTTCCGTCTTAGGCGTCAGAAATGATTTCTTAATCACTGGCAGAAATGCAATGGAACTCGCAGCCAAGCTCGCATATACAGCAAATGCAGGATTACTAGTAGTCAGCCATAGCACGATTGCAATCGCTGCAATACTTAGGCAAGTAATATCAAATTTGTTAAATCCACCCATACCGTATTTAATGGATAGGCTAAATATAATGACAGCGCTAAATGCTAGTACTATAGGAGTCCATTTGGTGTCAGTAGCACCAGAAGCCAGATAACTAGCGGCGCTGATTGTCTGCAGGACAGACCATATGGCATAACTTGCCCTTGCTGGCCGTGTCTTTTTCATAAGAATACTGATGATATATGGGACGGCTTGTATGACTGCTAGGATACCCGATAGTTGACCAAGCAAAGCCGGTGTTATGTTCATTTTTATAGTATATCAGTAGGAGTATAGTAATAAGTACAGGAGGCTAATCATCATGACAGAACACGTAAACAAAACAGTAAACGTATTTCACAGGGGACGATCATGGGGGCCACGAGGCTTGCCAGTTCTCTTAACCTATATCGGAGCGGCGATTTATTTCGTTCAGCAATCAAACGAAAGTTTTTGGGGAGTAATCCTCGCATTACTACAGGCAGCAGTATGGCCTGTATATGTTGTGTTCCATGTTTTGCTACTACTAGGTGCGTAGTAGATCTATAAAGATGCCCTCTCTGATGCTATACTACAAGGATTAGACAGAGGGACGAGATGAATATTTGGACGGAAAAAAGTATAGCTTTGGCATCGCAAAAAAATTACCTAGACTTGCTATATAAAGTTTATCCCATGTCTATTAATCTCAGACGAGAACTATCAGCCGGTGTTACGGCATCCATTACTAAATTATTTGAAGACAGAAACAGCAGTGAACTTCTAAAGACATTACTAAAACTAGAGATATTTCCAATCAAAGACTCTTACGTAGCGTACTTAAAAGCTGATAAAACAGCGATAGACCGTAATCCAAATACCGTTGAAAGAATCACGGGCATGCTGTACGAAATGGGCCTGGATGAAATATTAGACAAGGCGTCGTCGCCGAAAGAAACAAATCGACAGATTGGTCCACTATTTAAAAGATGGGTGAACTCAGGTAGCCTGGGAGTTAAAGTAACTAACGACCACAAGGAGTTAATTGAATACGAAGGTAATATCGTGCTCGATGGCAGTGATGCAGTAATGCAAAGTTTTGCAAAGGAGCACCTAGGGTATGGCCATGGCAAGGGTCTCGACTTCATTGGGAAATTTAACAATAAATATGTGATAGCGGAAGCAAAATTTTTGACGGCTGTTGGAGGTCATCAAAATGCACAGTTTAATGATGCTATCTTAACCATGAAGTCAGACATCAATACGGATAAAACAGTCGTAAAGATTGCCATCTTAGACGGAATTATCTTTATTAAAGGCAACACTAAAATGTATAAATCAATCACGCAAGACTTTGATGATTCAGAGGTAATTATATCGTCAGTATTATTAAGAGATTATCTGTTTTCAATCTAGTGATTAGCCATGGAATTTAATTACGAAGGCAAAGAAAGCAAAGACTCGATACTAAAAAGAGCACACGCTCATAGACGTATTGAAGTCGATCCAGGCAACTCCCTACTCATTAAGGGTGATAACTTTGATGTTCTGTCGTCCATGCTTGAGAGCGGATATAGCGAAAAAATAGATCTCATCTACATAGATCCGCCCTTCAACACAAAACAGAGCTACACTGTCGGTGAGAGTAGGGTCAGCACCATTAGCAGAGGCCCTAAAAGCCATATCGCATACTCTGATCACATGAGCACACAGGACTATCTCGAATTTATGAGGGAGCGATTTGTCATTTTAAGAGAGCTTTTGTCGAAGCAAGGTTCCATATATGTGCACATAGATAACAAAATGGGACATTATTTGAAAATTATTTTGGATGAAGTGTTTGGTATCAAGAACTTCAAGAATGACATTACGAGAATCAAATCAAATCCCAAGAACTTTACAAGAAAGGCTTTCGGCAACCAAAAAGATATGATTCTTTTCTATTCGAAAGATTTTAATAAAAATATTTTTAATAACGTTTCCTCACATCTTGACGAGGCTGACGTAGCAAGAATGTTCAAAAAAATAGACAAAGACGGGCGCAGGTACAATACTGTACCAGTTCATGCTCCCGGTGAAACAGCTAACGGCAGTACCGGTGGATTATGGCGCGACATGATGCCGCCAGAAGGTAGGCATTGGCGAACTGATCCGGTCGAGCTTGAGAAATTAGATAAAAAGGGACTGATCGAATGGTCGAAAAATGGAGTCCCCAGAATAAAAAAGTATGCAGATGAACATACGGGTAAGAAGCTACAAGATATATGGAATTATATAGATCCCGCCTATCCACTATATCCAACGGAAAAAAACCTTGAAATGCTGAAAATGATCATCTTACAATCCTCAAATAAGAATTCAACAGTCCTCGATTGTTTTGCAGGTAGCGGCTCAACATTATTTGCCGCGTCAACACTAGGGCGGACGTGGATCGGGATAGACCAGTCAGATTATTCAATCAAAGTGATTAAGAATCGATTTAAGGGTGTTCAGTACGACTACTTAGAATATAAGCTTCACTAGACTTATCCACATAATTTTGCTACAATCAAAGGGTTATCAACTCGGCTTATACCAGATATAAGCATCCAAATGGATTCCAGAGGAGGAAATCTAAAATGAAAGATTACGAACTAACCGTTCTGATCCACCCCGACCTAGAGGTCGACATCGAAGCGCCACTCGAAAAAGTACGCAACATTATCAAAACTGCTGATGGTACAATCACCATCGAAGACAACTGGGGCAAGAAAAAGCTCATGTACACAATCAAGAAGCAAGACTTCGCTGTGTATGTGTACTTTGAAGTAAAGCTTCCAGCTGACGCATTACTCAAGATCAGCAACACACTAAACATTACCGAAGAAGTCCTTCGTTACTTGTTAGTAACCGTTGATGAAAAAGGCCGTAAAGCGTTGGAAGAGCAAGCAATTGCTGCCAAGAACCGCACATCTACTGACGACGACGACCGCGAAGACCGTGATGATCGCCGTCGCTCACGTGATAATAAAGAAGAGGAGTAGGGGTAATGGCAAAAAGTATTAACCAAGTAATCCTAATGGGTCGTCTAACACGTGATCCTGAACAGCGTACCACAACCAGTGGCAAAACAATCGCTAGCTTTAGCTTGGCAGTCGACCGTGGTGGTGATAGCGATGCTGCAGATTTCTTTGAAGTAACTGCCTGGGAAAAGCTCGGCGAACTAGTCGTGCAGTATCTAGCCAAGGGCCGCCGCGTATTAGTCCAAGGACGTTTACGCCAGGACAGCTGGGATGACAAAGAGACAGGAAAAAAGCGCAGCCGCGTTGAAGTAACGGCAACTGACGTTACCTTCCTTGATGGTCCTAGCGACGGTAACAGTTCATCAGCTGCACGCACATCAGGCGGAGCCGCCAGCGCACCAAGCAAGAAAAGCGAAGATGTCGTTATCGAAGATATCGACGACAAACCTATTGATTTAAGTGAAATACCATTCTAGGAGAATACTATGGCTATAAAGAGATTTAAAAAAGACACCCCAGCATTTTTTGACTACAAAGATGTAAAGGTACTACAACGATTCATCAACATTTACGGACAAATCGAGCCAATCGGCAAGACTGGCCTCAGTGCTAAACAACAGCGTCAACTAGCAGTTGCTATCAAGCGTGCACGTCACCTTGCGCTGCTTCCATTCGTAACTCAGGGATAATCTGGTGGCTGGTTATTATTCGCCAACCGATCTGAAAAAAGGCGTCGTCGTTCAAATTGACGGCAAGCCGTTTCGCGTAACCGACTATAACCAAAAGGTTATGGGACGTGGCGGTAGTATTGTGAATGTAAAATTAAAGAATTTGATCGACGGCAGTGTCATTCCCAAGACTTTCAAAGGTCAGGAAAAGATCGATTCTGCAGATGTTACAAGCCGTAACGTACAATATCTATACAGCGACGGCACTAGTTACCACTTCATGGATCCAGAGTCATTCGAGCAGTTTGAACTATCTGCTGACCTCGTCGAGGATTCAGCTGGATACCTAAAGGAAGGTGAGAGCCTGAGCCTTCAGTCATTCGACGGTATTATTACCAACGTTGAACTACCCAAAAATGTTTACCTAGAGGTAACCTACGCTGAAAGTGTTACCAAGGGCGACACAACAAGTAGCGTCTTAAAAGACGCAACACTCGAAACAGGCCTTGTCGTGAAAGTCCCATCATTCATCAACACAGGTGATGTTATCTCTGTTGATACCGCAACTGGTGCCTACCGAGAACGAAAGAAAGCGTAAATGACCAAGCAACGCTTGGATATGGTCATGACCGAACGAGGCATGACCGCAACGCGTTCCCAGGCGGAAAGCTGGATCAAGATGGGCAAAGTAACGGTTGATGGTCGCGTGATGACCAAACCTGGTCTATTCGTGCGTCCTGATTCGGTCATTAAACTAATGGCCGAGACGCAATATGTTAGTAGGGCAGGATTGAAGTTAGCATCGGTCGCTGAAGTATTGAAACTAGAGTTTAAAGGCAAAGTAGTGCTGGATGTCGGAAGTAGTACGGGCGGATTTACCGACTACGCGCTCAAAAACGGCGCCAAAAAAGTCTACGCCGTCGATGTTGGCACCGATCAGTTGCACCCAAGTCTTCGCCGTAATCCACAGATTGAGCTTCACGAAAAAACTGACATTCGCGACTTTCGTTTAAGGACAATGCCCGACATTATCGTTATCGATGTATCATTTATTAGTCTGCGCGACATCTTGCCGCATCTGCACGAGAATCTATCGAGTCCTGACACGCAAATTGTTGCGATGGTGAAACCACAGTTTGAGGCAGGTAAGGATCAAACCAACAAAGGCATTATTAAGAACGATTCAATCCGTCGCCAGATCCTGAAGGATTTCGAAATTTGGGCCAAGAACTTATTTGTGATCATCGACAAACGCGACAGTGATGTCGCTGGTGCTAAAGGCAACCAAGAACGCTTCTATCTCCTCAAACCAATCAAATAGTTCAGGACCTGTTACCCTAATAACCCAGACTTTTGACAAATTCCTAATTCGATATTCTGCAGAGGACGGACCTCTGCTCAGTTTATTTTAAGGTTTAAAAAGTATTTTGTTTTGCCTGAGCATAAGTGGTATAACAGAGTTATGAATAAAATTATGACAAAGACTAAAAAATCAATGAAGCACACAAACAAGACTAGCAGTAAGTTAAGCATTAGGAAGAAGATTATAAGTAAACCAACAACAATAATTCTCGCCGCTCTTACACTAGTTACAATCGGTTTTTGCGCATTTGCTGTTATAAACAAGAGCTATGCAACATCACCGTTCGGTAGCGATGTGCCTATTACATCTACAGCCGAAGCAGAGGTATCGAATGTTATCGTTGAGGCATCAGCTGGTAATACTATTCGAGTTCAGTTTGATTATAATCTTGCCAACGGTGCAGTTTATGCCGTTGTTGACGCTGCTCTTCTCGGTCAGCGGTCATTTGGGCAAACAGAGGTAACTGGCCCAGGCCACTATGATCAGACAATTACAGGTGCTGCTGACGGTACGTATTATATTGCGATAATGATATCGGGTAACCCTACGTATGTATTGGGCGATCCAGGACCAGCAAATCAACCGCTTATTATTACACTACCTATAACTAACAAATCAAATGGTGGACGTAATATCTGGCGTACTGAGCAGTACTTCCACATGCAAAAGCAGTACTTTCAATAGCTAAACGTTAAAGCGGAATTCGACGATGTCGCCTGGGCGCATGACGTATTCTTTGCCCTCGGTGCGCATTTTGCCTGCAGACTTGGCGGCGACTTCTGAGCCTGCGGCGATGAGGTCGTCGTAGTCAACGATACTCGCAGCGATAAAGCCTCGTTCGAAATCACCATGAATGACGCCAGCAGCCTGCGGGGCAGTAGCGCCTTTTTTGATTGTCCAGGCACGGACTTCGTCAGTGCCTGCAGTAAGGTAACTTTGGAGGCCAAGGATATCATAGGCGGCGTGGATCATTTGGCCGAGTCCGGTCTCTTTGACACCATAACTTTCTAGCAGTTCGGTCGCATCCGCCTCTGCTAATCCTTTAATTTCGTCCTCCAATTGGGCGCATACAAAAATTGTTCGGGCTGGGACGACAAGTGCAGATAGCTCAGCTTTTTTAGCTTCATCAACAAGCGTATTTTCATCGACATTAAAGACATAGATAACAGGCTTGGCGGTGAGTAGGTGAAGGTCAGCAATATATTCTTGTTTAAGATCTGGCAAGACGGACAGTGGCGTACCTGCATTCAAATGGTCGAGGAGGTTTTGCAGATATTCAGCCGCAGGACGCGCGGCTGGAACTGCCTTTGATTCCTTAACGACCTTGGGCAGACGTGTTTCGATTGTTTGAATATCAGCGAGAATCAGCTCGGTATTAATAATCTCAATGTCAGCCTTTGGGTCGATTCGCTCCTCGACGTGGACAATATCGTCATTATCAAAAGCGCGGACGATATGGACGATGGCATCACACTGACGAATATTTGCGAGAAATTTATTGCCGAGACCTTCACCCTTACTGGCACCGGCAACAAGCCCCGCGATATCGACGAAGGTAACGGTTGCAGGAATAACTTTGTGCGATTTATAAAGATCCGCGAGAACTTGCAGGCGAGGGTCTGGGACAGCGACGATACCAGTATTCGGTTCGATCGTGGCGAATGGATAATTTGCGGCCAAAATATTGTTGTTGGTCAGCGCATTAAATAACGTCGACTTGCCGACGTTTGGTAATCCGACGATTCCAATAGATAAACTCATAGAGGCTCATTATATCATCCAAGAGGTGAAAAGAGCCACGTCTGCGATAGGATACACTTGCGATAGTCGGATAAACAGCTTATGATTATGGCATATGATATCTGTTATGCATCGTCGTCGGTGGGAAGTATACGCTGCGTCTTTTGGAGTAGTAGTGCTGGTGTTAGGTGGGTTATTTGCTTTAGCGCCAAAAGCTCAAGCCGGATCAGCATGGGGAGATAGCGGTGCAACCTCTGGTGGTGGAAGCGGTACTGGTTACTACACATCTCATGGCTTTGGGTGGGAACTGTTTGATACGTCAAGCGGTGGTCCAAGTGGCGGCTTTAAAACAGGTAATTGGGGCAATATATCCGCGACATGTTCTGGCTTGGGAGACAATAGGGTATGGGTGCACGTTGTTCGCAATACTAGTGGTCAAGAGAAAAGTTTCACGTATCAAGGAGCTAGTTATAACCGAGACCGACCGACTTCGGGGTTAGACCCATATGACTACAACTCGTCTGGGGCTTATATAGGGAAAGGTCCGGCTGCATACAATCAAAGCGTCATAAATATTGTCAGTGTTGTACATGGACACTATCTAGAGGCAAATCCATCAGGTTCGGGCTGGGGCGTTAGTGTTGGTTGGTTCTGTTGGAGTGATAACCCACCATGGACAGTTAGTGTTAGCTCACAGGCAGATAAAGCATATGCTGAACCAGGTGAATTAATTACCTGGACGCACAAAATTACAAATAATGGTCCAAGTAAAACAAATAAGAGCATCACATACCAATATCAGAACACGGGCAATCTACCGGCAGGTAGCGGAGGTAACTGGACGTTTGGTTCTGGCAGCGGCTCAGGTGCTAGCTCTACCCAGACCTCTACGTATGTCGTCGCAGCGTCTGATTTTGGTAAGCAAATTTGTCGATTAACGAGCGCAAGCCCAGGAGCAAACACTGGTGGAACGGCAACATCGGCCTCCAGTTGTGTAACGATTGGCAAGAAACCAAAGGTTCAGATACACGGTAGCGATCTGATTCTCGGCAGAGCATTTAGTAACGGTGGTGGATCACAGTTATCAAGTGCCAATACGTCTATTAGTCAACTCAACCCACAGGGTGGTGCAAATCCACCTAATAACGTCTTTGGTAGCTGGGTTGAATACGGTATCTTTGCAACTAAAACGATCACAGGACTTGGCTCAGGCTCGGCGTTTGCTGGTGGCTCCAAGTCATCAAGTACATGTTCGTACAGCACCCTAACATTCTTTAACGCAGCAACTACGTCCTCCTCGATTCCTGCGCCGTCTTGTACCGCATCCACATCAGTTGGTGGCTACTCAACAGGACGGACGATTCCTGATATTGCTGCAGATTTTCCTGTAGGAACTGGGACGGCAACGTATGACGATAATATCGCGACTCCACAAGGTCTGTATACATCCGATGCAAGTGCTGACCCTATAACGGTTGGCGCTGGCGGTACTAAAAATATCGCGAAGGGCGAGTGGGTGGTCATTAACGCACCAAATGCTGATGTAACGATCGCAAATGATATTATCTATGCCAATCCGGCATCAAATTCTTCGGACGCGTTCCATTCCATCTACGACATCCCACAGATGGTTATTATTGCTAAAAATGTTTACATTAATCCGAACGTCAAAGAAGTTGACGCTTGGTTAATTGCCCAAGGATCAACAGTTGCAAATACAGGGATACTCGACACCTGCCACGTTAGTACTGATTACACGACGAAGCTGACGACGAACGCAACCCAGACGGGGGCTTGTGATAAGGTTCTGCAGGTAAACGGGCCCGTTATGGCGCAAAAGCTATGGTTACGTCGAACAGGTGGAGCAACGACAAATGATCCAGCCGAAATCTTTAATTTGCGCCCAGATGCATACTTGTGGGCATACGCTCGTGCGTCGACGACAGGTCGTGTTCAAACGGTCTACAGCCAAGAGCTGCCACCTCGATTCTGACTCCGAGAGATAATTCAGAGTTGTCGCTTGCTTTTACGCTTGTGCTTTCGGTATAATGAGAACCAATATGGCATTACTAAAAGGAGTGGGCGACTTTTTTGCACTAGACATCGGTACCAACGCGGTACGGGTAGTCCAGCTTTCTTCTAGCGGTGCCGATAGCTGGACTTTGCAGCACTATGGATATGTACCTCTTGACGAACGTATTGCGGAGTCGGGTTCAGCCGAGAGTCTCAGGCGCCTCGGTGAAATTATTATGACTGCCGTTGGCCAGAGTGGTATCAAGGAAAAGAACGTGGCGATTGGGTTACCGTCGAGTAAAACGTTTACAACTGTTATTGATATTGCGGTGATGCCTGAGGCAGAGCTAAAGAGTACGATTAAATACCAAATGGATCAGTATATCCCTATGGCGATAGATGAAGCCAAAGTGGATTGGGCGCTTCTTGGGCAGTCTCTTCACGATCCTAAACAACAAGAAGTACTCCTTGCTAGTACTGCCAACACCTACGCAGAGGAGCAACTCGAGTTTATTGAGAATTTGGGTCTCAATGTTATCGCGGCAGAGCCTGATACACTGGCGATGATTCGATCGCTGCTTCCAACTGGCATCAAAGATGCGCGCATGATTATTGACGTCGGCGAGCAAGCGACGAACCTTGCGATCACCTACGGCGACACGCCTCGTTTGGTACGCACGATTCCGATGGGAATCCATTCACTGATTAAGGCAGCTGTACAAAATCTAAACGTTCAAGAGGACCAAGCTCGTCAGTTTATTCTGAAGTTTGGACTTGCCCCGGATCGTCTAGAAGGTCAGGTATACCATGCGATCGAAGGAACACTTGATAACTTTGCCGCTGAACTGGTAAAATCTATCAAATTTTTCCAAACTCGTTACCCAAACACCCCTGTTGGTGGTATTTTGTTGTCTGGTTTTGCCGCGATAGTGCCACAGTTCGGTGATTACGTAACAGCCAAGACAGGTATCTCGTCGAGTGTCGCAAATCCTTGGCAGCGAGTGAAAGTTGCCCAAGCCGATCAACAACGTCTTGCTGGAATCGCGTCTGAGTTTGCATCCGTAATTGGCCTCGCACAGCGGAGAAACGTGAAATGATCGAGATTAATCTTGTCCCTGACGTCAAGCAAGAGCTAATCAAAGCTCAACGAGTTCGCGCAACGGTGATATCATTCTCTATTTTGATTGGTTTTGTGGCAATCGGTGCAGTAACTATACTCGCAATTTACGTATTCGGTGTTCAAACGATCCGTAGCGGGATCGCTGATGCTGCAATTAAGGATGGTGCGAATAAACTAACGAGTGTTCAGGATCTTTCCAAAACACTTACCATTCAGCACCAGTTGACCTTGCTAAGTGCGATGCACGCGAGCAAGAATATCGATTCGCGAGTCTTTAGTGTGCTGACGGCAATTATTCCGCCTGCTCCTAACAATGTTCAGATTTCGACATTATCGGTCGATTCGAGTACTGCAACTATCTCTCTTGAGGGTCAGGCACTCAATAGTTACGCAGCAGTCGAAGTTTTCAAAAAGACTATCGAAGGTGCACAGGTGAAGTTTACAGACAACGGTTCAGACCAGACCGTAACACTTGCGTCTAATGTCAGTACAGGCAGCACTAGCTACGGTGAAGACTCAACAGGTGCAAAGGTGCTACGATTCACTATGCAGTTTAACTATGCTCCCGAATTATTCTCGCCAGGCTCGACTAACCTTAGCGTCGTCGTTTCGAATAACGGTAATGCGACTGACTCTTACCTAGGTATTCCAACGAGTATTTTTGTCGATAAAGCACAAGATTTAGGGACGGGGAAATAAGCTATGCAACCAAATGATGTCGCAATGCGCAAACGAACACAAATAGCGAGAGCTAATCGCGTTATGTTCATCTGGGTTGCCGCTGTGTCTGTCATAGTCGGCTTTGGCTTGGTTGGATCAATTTTCTTGGCGCAAAAACTCTACTTTAACGAGAAAGTTCTTGCTGAAAAGAACAAAACGATTAGCACCCTCAACACCGACAATGCGAATGTGAGTGAGCTTGAGGCAAACGTCCGGGCACTTAATACCAATGACGATTTGATTGCTTCACAAGCAAAACCGAGCGATCAGGCAATTCAGGCAATCCTCGATGCACTACCTTCTGATGCTAACTCGCTTGCACTTGGTGCATCTTTGCAGAACAAATTGCTTTCAGGTATTGGCGGCCTAACAATTCAGTCTCTACAAGTTGATCCAGTTCTTGGTGTTGAACAATTATCAACTGATGGTACAACGGCTAGTTCTGCAACAACGACAGCCTCAGCTATATCGAACAATGTGATTACATTTAGGTTCTCGGTAAGTGGCGCGCCTTCGGCATTGAAGCAAGTACTTACTAACCTTGAGCGATCCATTCGTGCAATCAATGTAACTAGTCTTCGAATTGAAAGCCAGGGATCAACAGAGGTACTCAGTGTCGAAGCGCAAGCATTCTACGAGCCTGCAGTTGTCGTGCAATTAACAGATAAGTTGGTAAAGCCATGAAAAAATCAGACTTAGCAATGATCGTTTTTATAGCCTCAGTCAGTGTACTAGTCGCGTACTTTATTGGTAATAGTCTCTTTGGTACTATTACGACCAAGGGTGAGAAGGTTAAGACAATCGCTCCGATTAGCACAAACATCGTGCAGCCAGACCCAGCCATCTTTAATAAGGACGCTATTAATCCATCAGTCGAGGTCCAGATAACCAGTTCGTCGACTGGATCGCAGTAGGGTTTGACCTATGGCTCTTCTTACTAGCGACGTTCAGGGAAAGTTAATCAGCCTGTTAATTGACGAGGGGCTGGTTACCGAATCCGTCCTAAAGGACGCCGAAGCTAAGTCGGCAGCGTCAAACCAACCGCTGTTTGCGATCCTTACCGAACAGCACATTGTTGACGACGAAATGTTGACACATGCTATTGCTCAGGTCTCAGGTGTACCATACGTTAACTTAACAGCTAGTGTTATTGATCAAAATATTCTTTCACTACTACCCGAGGATATTGCCGAAAGGTTTATGGCTGTACCGCTCGCTGAAGTTCAGAATCGTTTAGCTGTTGCCATGATTGATGCTAATAACGTTCAAGCAGTCGATTACCTTGCCAACCGTATTGAGCGACCGCTCAAGGTATTTATGGCGTCGGAAGCTGGCGTTCGCCATGTTTTGGATCAATACCGTACGGACCTTTCGAGTGTAGGTGAGGCAGCCGAAGCGAGTCAGGCCGAGGCAAGTCTTGATACAGATAATGAAGTCAAGACAATTGTCGAAGATTCACCGATCAGTAAGGCTCTGAGTACTATTTTGGAGTATGCGGTGAAGTCTAGGGCGAGCGATATTCACGTCGAGCCACTTGAAGGAACGCTAAAGATTCGTTGTCGTGTTGACGGTGTGTTACGTGAAATTATGCAGCTTCCGAAAAGCATCGAACCAGCGCTCGTTAGTCGTATAAAAATTTTGTCCAATCTGAAGATCGATGAACACCGTGTGCCTCAGGACGGTCAATTTACCGTAAAAGTAGCCAATAAGGAAGTCGATCTTCGTATCGCTATTAGCCCTGTTGTCTGGGGTGAACAGGTCGTTATTCGTTTGCTTGATAAGTCTGGCAATACCTTTGATATCGAGCAAATGGGCTATGCAGGACGAGCTCTTCGCGCGATCCGTCGTGGTATCAAGCACCCGAACGGCATGGTTCTGACATCTGGGCCAACTGGTAGCGGTAAGACGACTAGTCTGTACGCACTGATTAAGGAGATCAAGAACGATACGGTCAATATTGTAACGCTCGAGGATCCAGTCGAGTACAAGATGGATGGTGTCAATCAGATCCAGGTCAATGCGGATGTGGGCCTAACATTTGCGACTGGTCTTCGCTCTATACTTCGTCAAGATCCAGACGTCGTGATGGTGGGGGAGATTCGTGATGGTGAAACGGCCAATCTGGCAGTACAGGCAGCTTTGACTGGACACCTCGTCTTTAGTACACTTCACACCAACAGTGCAGCGGGAGTGTTGCCACGACTACTCGATATGGGAATTGAGCCATTCTTGATTGCAAGCACCGTTAATACAATTATTGGTCAGCGTTTGGTTAGGCGAGTAGGGGCTAACCGTGAGTCGTATCAGTCGAATCCAATTGAAACACAGAATATCTTAACGACAATCGGCCACCTGTTACCGAAAACGCAGGCAGATGTTGCCAGGACCGCGCAAGATCTTGGATACAAAGACTTGCCTCTCGCGGGTCAAAGCGCTTATACTTTGGTGAGGGGTATTGATTCAGCACAATCACCGCATGGATATAGTGGGCGAGCCGGGCTCTACGAAGTAATGGACGTCAATACAGATATCCAAAACTTGATTGTTGCTAGGGCAACAAGTTCTGAGATTCAACGCTTAGCTGTTTCGCAGGGGATGATTACTATGAGACAAGACGGATACCTAAAAGCACTACAAGGCATAACAACGATTGAAGAAGTTAATCGCGTCGCGGCGGATACAGCATAATGAAAGGCCAAAGAAATGAATAATCAAGAACTAAGAATCGAAGTATTACTCGAAGAAGTTGTACGTAAACGCGCCTCGGACCTCCATATTCAGGTAGGTCTACCGCCAATGCTGCGTATTGATGGCTCACTGGTATCGATTCCTGGCTTTAACGCCCTTGATGAACCTGCTGTTGAGACGCTCATTTTTGCTATTTTGGATCAGGACCAGCGTCAAATTCTGCTAAAAGATAAAGAGTTTGACTTTAGCTTTGCCTTTGGAACGCTCGGACGATTCCGTGTTAATGCGTATCATGAACGCGGCAACCTGGCCGCAGCTCTTCGTCTGATTCCAAATGAGATTAAGACGCTCGCTGAGCTTGGTATGCCAAATGTTGTACTTGGATTTGCTGACTATCCACGCGGACTAGTCCTCGTTACTGGACCGACGGGAAGTGGAAAATCGACCACACTAGCCGCACTCGTAGACAAGATTAATACTGAACGTGCGCAACACATTATTACGATTGAAGATCCGATCGAATTTACGCACAAGTCTAAGAAATCAGTCGTCGTTCAGCGTGAAGTTCACTATGATACGTATAGTTTCTCGGCAGCACTTCGTTCGAGTCTGCGTCAGGACCCAGACGTCGTTCTGATCGGTGAGATGCGTGATCTTGAAACAATCAGCGCGGCTATTACAATCGCAGAGACTGGACACTTGGTATTTGCAACCCTTCACACTAACAGTGCGGCTCAATCAATTGATCGTATGATTGATGTGTTCCCTCCACACCAGCAGCCTCAAATTCGTGCACAATTATCTAATATTTTAATGGCAATCTGTTCGCAACGTCTCGTGCCGGCTATCGGTGGTGGTCGAGCGGTGGCTGCTGAAATCTTAGTCGCAAACTCAGCTGTGCGAAACATTATTCGCGAGGGTAAGGCTCACCAGTTAGATGCCGTAATCCAAACTGGTGCAGATCAAGGAATGCAGACGATGGATAGGACACTCGTAAGTCTCGTCCAAAATGGTACCGTAACCTATGATAACGCTCGCGAGTTTGCTGTTGATGTCGTTGAGTTCGAAAGATTAATGAGGGGCTAGACTAGGTGAAAAAGTTCGCATACGAAGCTCGCGACCAGGCAACGAACAAAATCGTAAAGTCTACTTTGCAGGCAGATTCTGAAAATGGTGCCGCAAAATTACTGGTCAAACAAGGCTTTACGCCACTCTCAATCAAGGAAACGATAGGCGAGGGCGGCTTCTTGGCGAAATTAGCTGGTCGCATCACGGTCAAAGATAGGATTGTCTTTATGCGTCAGCTTTCAACATTGATTGCAGCTGGTTTACCTCTATCCCAAAGTCTTCATACGGTGCTTGATCAGACGGAGAACAAGCAGTTACAAACGGTGCTTCAGGATATTATTGGATCAGTCGAAGGTGGTAAAACACTATCGGACTCGTTTAGAAAGCATGATACTGTCTTTGATCCTGTTATTATCGCGTTGGTATCAGCCGGTGAAGCATCCGGAACACTCGATGAGTCGTTGCAACGTGTGGCCGATCAACAGGAAAAGGACGCTGCAACCATGAGTAAAATCAAGGGAGCGTTGACGTACCCACTGATTGTGCTCGTTGTTATTTTTGGCGTGATGGCATTTATGCTATTTACCGTCGTTCCACAAGTTGAAAAACTATACCATGATCTTAAAAAAGAACTGCCAATCCTGACACAAATTATGGTGAGTGTCGCAAACTTCTTGGAACATTTCTGGTGGCTAGCAATTATTGTTGTCGGAGTTGGTGTCTATTTCCTGATTCAATATCTAAAAACCGAAAGTGGTATCAAATTTCAGGATACGTTCAAGCTGAATGTACCGATATTTGGCAAGATGTTTCGCAAACTTTACATGGCTCGGTTCGCTCGTACAGGCCAGACACTACTTGGCAGTGGAGTGAGTATGCTTGATATGTTGGGCATAACCTCAAAAGCAGTAAACAATACGCTAATCTCAAAGAGTATTATGCGTGCCGCAGATAAGGTAAAGGGCGGTAAGGCGTTGTCTGTTGCACTGCAGCCTGAGGAATATATTCTTCCGCTTGTGCCTCAGATGATTAGCATTGGTGAGCAGTCAGGCCAGATCGATAAAATGATGGGCAAAGCTGCGCAGGTTTATGAGGATGAACTAGACGAGCAAATTCGTACTATTTCCACCTCAATCGAACCGATCTTGATGGTTGTTCTCGCTGTTGTTGCGGGTGGTATGGTCGGCGCAATTCTGCTACCTATTTACAGTTTGGTTAATGGGATTAATGTCTAGACATGACCAAAGAGATGCGCTATCATTAAACGTAAGCGTAATACGCAGATACCTAACTAGTTCATACGAAAGGTGGAAAAAATTCCTATGAACGTTCAGCGAAAAGAAAAAGGTTTTACAATTATCGAAGTCGTATTGGTACTCGCCATTGCGGGACTTATCTTCTTAATGGTCTTTATCGCTCTACCGGCGTTGCAGCGTAGTCAACGTGATTCTGCACGTAAATCTGAGGTAGGGACAGTTGCATCCGCCATTACTAGTTATCAGAGTAATAACAGAGGCAGTGCTCCGACAGATGTTCAAATCGGACAATATATAACAGGTAATAACAGTGCGGTTCTTGATAGTGGCTCGACTATTATCGTTCGTGCAACAGTTTATAGTGCGCCTATTACATTGACGGCGAACTTGCCAGCAACAGCAAATGCTGCAGATAATGTATTATATGCCGATCAAATTAAGGTTTATTACGGATACAAGTGTGATCCAACCGCAAGCGACTCACTTATACGCGGAACAAGTCGACAAGCAGCTATCGCTGTGGCACTTGAAAGTGGTCCATCAGTAGGATCAGTCTACTGTCAGACTAACTAGGTCTGATATCATAGGAGTATGGAAATAGCTGTTATCTACATTGCTCTTGTACTTATTGGTCTGTGTTTAGGCAGTTTTGCGGGTGCAATGGCTTGGCGTCTGAGAGCTCGGCAGCTAGTTGAGGATAAGGACAACGACGAAGAATATGATAAGGACGAGTACAAAAGTCTCAAGAAACTCACCAAAACCTCTATCGCACGCGATCGCTCACAGTGTCTCCATTGTTCATACGTCCTCAGATGGTATGATCTCATCCCACTTGTTAGCTGGCTGAGCCTGGGTGGTAAATGTCGACATTGTCATAAACCGATCGGCTATCTCGAGCCACTACTTGAGCTTAGTGTTGCGCTGTTTTTTGTCTTGTCGTATATGTTTTGGCCGTATCCACTGACGCATCCGCTTGATGTTGCCCGACTTATCATTTGGTTAGCAGCTGGCGTCGGCTTTGCAATCTTATTTGTCTATGACACAAAATGGTTCTTATTACCTAACAAAGTTAATTTTATAGTTATCGGACTAGGAGTACTGGGCAGTATCATTACCGTCGCGGAATCGAGTAATATTCCATATACTCTTGCGAGCATCGGTGGATCGGTCTTAATACTCAGTGGTTTGTACTATGTGCTTTACAAAATCTCGAAAGGTAAATGGGTTGGTTTTGGGGATATTAAATTAGGTCTCGGATTGTCTTTGCTGCTTGCGGACTATCAACTTGCTTTCATCGCAATTTTTGCGGCAAACTTGATTGGCTGTATCATTGTGATTCCAGGAATGATCGCTGGAAAACTGAAGCGTGATTCACATGTGCCGTTTGGACCGCTCCTTATCCTAGGTACTATCGTTGCTCAACTTGCAGGAGTACCTCTCATAGATTGGTACCTAGGCAGCCTTTTATAAGGGTTATATACCCTATACGCTTATGCTATAATGATGCCAAATGGGCACATCTCATAACGCAGGATTTACGATCATTGAAACCATGCTTTTCCTGGCTATTACAGGGATGCTAATTGCTGGTTTGTTGGTTGGCGTAGGCACATCAGTCAATATTCAACGGTATCACGACAGCGTAACGTCGTTGAAATCATTCATACAAAGTCAGTATAGTGCTATTACGAATGTTGAAAATGATCGGGATAGCTCGTGGAAGTGTGATGCCTCGGCTACAACGAGTCAGTCTGGTACGACGCAGAACCCCGGTCAGAGTGATTGTGTGGTGATTGGTCGCTATATTGTGATTAATGGAGGCTCAACAATCGTTACGACCGTTGATGCGTATCCACCACCTAATGTGTCAGGTACAAATGGCGATATCGGTGATTTGAAGAGTAACTATACGCTGGGACTCTCTACCGTTAACCAACAAACTGACAGTTTAGCATGGGGGACAGTAATCGCTTGGCCTGTATCAGGGTCGGGGGCTCAAAGCCCTACAATGCCTCGGTCGATTGCTATTTTAATTGTCAGATCACCCGAAACTGGATCAGTGTATACTTTTACGGCTGACAATCCATCTGATATTGCGACCATGACGGACGCAAAACTTAAGGCTATGCTCGTTACAGGCACGGGTCCAGCACCGAGCCAAGAACAACGCACCATATGTGTTGATTCGCAGGGACTCGTTCTTCCTTCACTGAATATGGCAGTGTATCTGCATGCCTATGCAACTGATCAAACATCAGTAGAAACACGTTCCAATGATGTGATTAAATCCCTCGGAGGTGATACTCAATGCTAAGGCGTCATTCAAGCGGTAGCCGAGGAGATACGCTCATTGAAGTTTTATTTGCTGTCAGTGTGTTTAGTCTAGTCGCTGTTGGTGGGCTAGCCGTTATGAATCAGGGTTCAGCTGCCTCCGAGCGTGCTCTCGAGATTAGCTTGGTGCGTGATCAGATGAATAGTCAGGCTGAGACACTTCGTTTCTTAAATAACTCTTATGTTTCTGCTTTCCGCGCCGGAATCACCTACGGAAGTGGTACGCCTGCTGGTCAATGGGCGCTCATGTCTGCAAGCATCAAGGCAAAGCCCATTGCAACTCTTTCGGCACTCGGTGTTACTTCATGTCCACTATCGTATGCTCCAGGTAGTTTTATATTAAATACACAACTCGCCACTTTTGCCGATGCTTCAAACCTAAAACCAGCGACGACATTTTCACAAGTCAATTACGTTATGAGCGGCGGTAAGCCAACCATCAGCAGCTCGCAGGGCCTATGGATCGAGGCTGTTAGCTATGACCCGATCACAAGTGGCGACGCTGCGCAGTCTACTATTGGCTATATTGATTTTCATATTTTCGCGTGTTGGGATAGCCCTGGGCAACCTGTCCCTGTAACACTCGGGACGATTGTGAGGTTATATGAACCACGTTAATAAAAACAAAGGATTTACGCTGATAGAGCTGATGCTCGCTATGACGTTTATATCGATATTACTTCTTGCAATAGCCCTGACAATTATACAGATTAGCAATATCTATAACAGAGGCATGATAGTTAAAGAGGTGAACCAACTTGGACGCAGTATCGTTACTGAAATACAAACAAACGTCGCCGCAAGTACGCCTTTTTCAGTTAGTCAAACTCCTGGTAGCCACTATTTTCAACAATCGCCCTATGGTGGACGACTCTGTTTGGGTCAATATAGTTATATATGGAATTACGGCTCGGCAATACAGGTCGGTTCGTCTTCGGCACGTAACCTTTACAAGAACGAGTCGCTCCTTATTACTGCTACGAGTAGCCCAATTAGACTTGTTAAGGTCTATGATACGAGCGCTGCCTACTGTACGAATCTTGGTCTGCCGGTTGATCCAGCCAGCGCGACAGAACTACTCAATAACGGCGATCATAATTTAGCGATTCAAAATTTTGCTATATCGACGAACACCTCTGCGGATGACGCGCTGACTGGTCAGCGTCTCTACACGATAACGTTCGATATTGGTACGAATGATCAGAATGCATTAACTAGCGGTCGTAGTGCCTGCAAGGCACCAGGTGTCCTTGGTGCAGACCTTACGTATTGCGTTGTTCAAAACTTTAGTATTGTAGCGCGTGCGGGTAGTGTGGTCCAATAGTATGAGAAAGAGGGTGATAATGGGCAAATATAAGAACGAAAAAGGCGCAGTATCGCTATTTATTGTCATCTTTTCAGCTCTGCTAATTACAGTCATAACTGTTGGATTTGTTCGTTTGATGCTGACTGATCAGCAACAAGCAAGTACGAATGATCTTTCTCAGAGTGCACTCGATTCAGCGCAAGCAGGCGTTGAAGACGGCAAGCGTGCACTGTTACGTTATCAAAATATATGTGCCACGGGAGATGTAGCTGCGTGTTCTACTGCCTACACAGATATCTTAGGTGGCGGTAAGTGTAACCAGGGACTGGTACATATTGTCGACCCTAAATACCTTGCAAAAGCCGAGGTACCTGTCGTTGCGCAAAGTAACGATACGGCTGCACTTGATCAGGCATATACATGTGTAAAAATAAATCCACAAACAGTCGACTATCTTGGTAGCCTGTCGCCAAATGCTTCGACTATTGTTCCAATCAAGAGCCAATCAACGGTTACCACTGTAGTGGTTCAGTGGTATGACAGTACTAATATTTCCAATAACAATCTCGATGTTAGTTTGCTCAGTGCTATTGCATTGCCACTTGCGGGCACACCACCCGTACCGAGGCCTCCACTATATAACCAAACAGCTGCAGGTTGGGGGCCAGATCGCCCATCGATTATGCGTACACAACTCATGCAATTTGGTACGAGCTTCAATTTAACAGATTTTGATAACACTAATGCCTTGGGGGAGAGTAACGCGAATACGTTGTTCCTCTATCCGACGAAAGGTCCAAGTAATACGACCGTTGACGAGGAATCGTTTGCGATAAAAGATGCACGCTTGACTGCGACAGGAGTACCGACACCAGTTAGTTGTAATAGTAACCTTGGTGGAGGTGGATATGCATGTACGGTTAAACTTGATCTACCAACCCCGATTAACGGTGGTACCACGACCGGTTTGTTACGACTAACCGCACTATATAATGCATCGGACTACCGAATAACGTTATATAACGGCGCGACTCAAGTTAATTTTGATAATGTACAACCAAGTATTGACTCAACAGGACGAGCAAATGATTTGTTTAGGCGTGTCGATACACGCGTTACGTTGACCGACAATAGCTTCGTTTATCCCGATGCAGCAGTCGATCTTACGGGCAATTTCTGTAAAAATCTTGTTGTAACAGACAAAGCAGCCGACTATTCGAACAGCTGTACGCCGTAATTACCAACTGCTTAGGAACTGTGAAACTTTTCGTAGATTTCTTTAAGGTGCTGATCAGTAACGTGTGTATATATCTGTGTTGTGCTGATATTACTATGACCAAGCATACTTTGAACGCTACGAAGATCAGCGCCATTCATCAATAGGTCAGTGGCAAAACTATGACGCATCGTATGTGGACTAACGTGTTTAGTAATACCAGCAAGCCGCGCATAACGGTTAATGATACGCTGAATACTCCGTGCAGTTAGTCGTCTGTAGTCGCCAGTATTGCTCGTAACATTATTGCGGCTGTAACTCAGAAACAGTGGTGGCAGGGTATCTGTACGTTTTGCGAGGTAGTCATCGACTTGGTTAGCTGCTGCTTCACTGATAAAAATTGGACGATCCTTTTGGCCTTTACCGCGTACCATAAATTCGCGACGTTTAGTATTGATGTGATCACGATTCAAGTTTACGAGTTCAGAGACACGTAGCCCACTAGAAAAAAGTAGTTCAATGATCGCTCTATCACGTAAGCCTACTTCAGTTGACGTATCTATTTGATCGAGGAGCCGTTCGACTTCGTCGTAGTCCAGGAAGGTTACTTGTTTACGCGCTGTCTTAGGTAACTCGATTTTGTCCGGTGATAAACTCGCAATATCGCGCTTTGATAGGTATCCCAAAAAGCCGCGTAGGGCAATGAGATGATAACTCTGGGTTATCGTAGCGAGTTCGTCACCACCCTCGTTTTTATAACGGTTTAGCCATAGCCTATACTTACGAATAATATCTGATGTAATTTTATCAACAGTAATATCGTTGGTAAATTCAACAAAACGCTCAAGGTAGAGCGTGTAATTTTCAGCAGTACGAGCTGAACGGCCACCTTCAACTTCTAAGTGTTCAATGTATTCGAGCAATAACTCTGACATGTACATATAATAAGCATAGCCTAAAAGTTAATAAGTCGGTACAATAGTGTCAATGCATACTGTACAAATTGTTATTTTAGGACTGATTCAGGGCTTAACAGAATTTATTCCAGTCAGTAGTTCCGGTCATTTGGTCATCGCCCAAACTCTCTTTTCAGGTGCGTCAGATCATCTGTTTCTCGAATTTATCGACGTCGGGACGACATTTGCACTTCTTATATACTTTCGCAAAAAAATTGTTTCAATTATCCATGATATTTTTGTAAAAAAGAACATAACGCTAGCCCGTAATATCATTATCACTGCTGTTCCTGCGGGTATCGTAGGATACAGCCTATCTGACTTTATTAATTCATCGTGGTTCTTTGGTAGTATTGTCGTTGTAACAGTAGGACTTGCTTTGGTCGGTATTGTCATGGTTATACTCGAGAAACTACCAATGGCAAAACCTGTTGAAAGTGGTGAGAAACTGAGCCCAATGAAGGCTTTGATCATTGGTATTGTACAAGTACTTGCGTTGATTCCTGGCGTGTCTCGATCTGGTACGACGATCGTTACGGGGCGACTTGCAGGTCTTAGTCCGGCTTCTGCGGCAGAATATAGTTTCCTAGCATCACTGCCGATCATGCTTGGAGTAATGTTGAAGCTTTTTGCGGGATCAACCGAGAGGGCGTACATGATGACGCATCTATCAACGTTACTTATCAGTAATCTCGCTGCGTTCATTGCCGGACTATTTGCTGTTGGCTTTATGCTGCGTTATCTTTCTCGTCATAGCTTGGCTCTGTTTGGATGGTATCGTATCGGCCTTGCGGCTATCATCACCGTAGTACTTTTGGTACAATAAAAGGAACTTTTAAGAGGAGAAATTAATGAGTACTGTCGAAAGAACCCTAATACTATTTAAACCTGACGCCGTACAGCGAGGTGTTGTTGGTGAAATTCTTACTAGGTTCGAACGTGTTGGTCTCAAAATTGTCGGTACAAAAATGCTTGCACCTGACCAGAAACACTACTATAAACACTACGAAGAGATTGGCCAAGTGATTACTCGTCGAGGACAGGCAACCTTTGATAATGTCCTCGATATGATGAGCCAGGGACCTGTTATTGCCATGGTGCTAGAAGGAGTCGAGGCTGTTGAATTAGTCCGAAAACTAGTTGGTTCAACTGAGCCTAAGTCATCACCTCCAGGTACAATTCGTGGCGATTTCTCACACATGAGTTACGGCTATGGCGATGCTCACAAGAAGGGAATTCCAAACCTCATCCATGCATCAGGTGATGCAAGTGATGCCGCCAAAGAAATTCCACACTGGTTCTCTGAGGACGAATTGTATGATTACAGTGTCTTGAACGAGAAGTTTACACGTTAACTGAGTTATAATCGAGGTACACCTCGCTAGCCAGGCTGCCTGGGCGAAGCGAAATATTGATAATTAGCATGCTCTATCCAGTTAGCCCACGCATATGATTACGTTTACGGGTATAATCATATACATGCCTCGGTAGCTCAACTGGATAGAGCAGATCCGTCCTAAGGATAAGGTTGTAGGTTCAACTCCTGCCCGGGGTACCAAAATTATGAGTAAAGAAGATATATCTAACGAATCAGAGACGCAATCCGACTTTGATGGTCAGCGTGATGATGAGCAGTTGTTGTTTATCTTTCGTCGGCACATTATTGCGATGCGCAAAGGTTTTTATCTACTTTTAATACCGCTTGTTATTACTGCGATTCCGATGCTAATCTGGCAGAATAATCTCGAACTATATTGGTTACCAGTCGGAGGTTTCGCGTTAGGACTGATCTTGTTTTTCTATCATTTTATCTTATGGTATTTTACGATCTATATTGTTACCGATCAGCGTATCCGACAGGTTACACAGAAAGGCTTTTTTGGTAAGGATGTGATCGAGCTCCATCTGTCCAAGATCCAAAACATAAGCTATAATATACCAGGATTCAGTGGTGAGGTCTTCAAGTTTGGAACGATCGTTATCCAGACGTTTGTCGGTGATCTCGTTATTCATCAAGTCGAACATCCTGATAAAATATTCAATCTACTGCAGAACGCGGTTAATAATGCCGTTAAGCATCAAGGAGAACATGAAGAAGTTACTATCTAAGTTTCGTAAAAAAGATACCGAGGTATCCTCGCGTATAACTAACGAGACGGTTGCAGAACATCGTGAGCGAATACTCGC
>SCSZ01000032.1 GCA_004322265.1 Patescibacteria group bacterium | reverse complement strand
GCCAAAGGTAACTTTTTGTGTGATGTTGTAACTTTGAGCAATTGATTCAACTTCTTGCTCTGGGTCAGCCTTAAAATCATCAGGTAGAGGCTGCTCGCTGACGTTAATTTGTGTCGTACCAATTTTGTCGATATATACAAAGAGTGGATGGGACGTATCGCGAATCCATCCGCCTCCGAGTTGTTTGATTGTTTTTCCGCTCGGAAGTAGCACCGCGTAGGTTGGTGTACCAGGTACAAGGCTATCAGAAGGGGTTGATGATTGCGCGCTACTGCCATTAGAAGAAATAGCAACTTTTTTTGACGACCCGAAAAAGCGTGGGATCAGTATGAAGCCCGCTATGGCCACAATTAAAACTACAAGTATAAATAATTTATAATTTTTTTGTTTAGAACGTTTTTTGTTATTTTTACTTGACGATAAAAAACGAGGATAAGGAAGCTTGGGTAGTCTAAACAACGGTTTTTTAGTAGGAGTAACGACTGTTGGCTTAGCTGGCACAATATCTTGCCAAACAGTCTTTTTTTGATGATTTCCCTCCGCAGCCATAGTAGTACCAGTATATCAAACTAGTGTGTGTAATAGGGGGTATCGAGCGGTTGCTGCAGTCCACCAGTAAATGTCCGACCGTGAACGAGTCGTTTGCTTGGGTCGGCCGTGAACTGGAGTGTCAAATCGGTGATTGTTGGTCCACGAGAGACATCGTCGGGGTATCCGTATGCCTGTGAGCTGTCAATGCTAATACTGAAATAGTAAAAACGTGCACAGTTAGTGTTAATGCCACTACCATTGAGCGGCGTATATGTACCCGGTAATCCGAGCGTTACGTTGCCAAAGTTAGTAATTGCACCCCAAGTCGTCATAGCGGTTCCTGTACATGATGTCGTTGTGTTGGTCATTGACTGGTATTTTAACTGCCAGCTGGCACCGATTGAGTTGTCTAATCCATTTAGTAACCACTTGGTTGGATAGACGTCGGAGTCTGTATCGATCATGATCGAATACTTGGCGACCTGTGGCTGAGAAAGTAGTGTTGTTTGTTGTGTAACAGGACTTGCATAGGTGAGCGTACTGCCGCAAGCTCCTCCAAGAACATAGGCCTTACCATTATTGTAGGCGACCCCCGCACCATAACGGTCTCCAGTGTAACGCTGATTAGTGGCATACCATGCGCCAATACCGGTTGGATTATTGCCTGATGCGATTGTAGTGTTTGCACTAATTGGCGTAACCAAAGTTACCGGACTACAGGTTGTTGCAGTAGAACGTCCGCCAATCAGGTAGATATAGCCGTTGGCGGCAAATCCTTCGGCTTGCGAGAGCGGTCCAGGTAAGCTTTCAGAGAAATTCCAACTGCCTGCGTTACCGGTACTTGCACTGATTTGAGCGTACTGACTGTCGCTAAGATAGTTAGTACCGTCGAATCCTCCAAATATATATAAGTTGTTGGCATAGGCGACGGCTGTGACGCCACTTCGAGCAATGTTAAACGATGTACTCGCAGTCGACCAGGCGGAGGTAATATTGCCACCAGAACTTAACTGAGGGCTAACATATACGGTGTTGGTGGATGCTGCGCTACCATCAAGTCCACCGACAACATACAAACGATTATTCCAGACAGCTGATCCAAACTTTGTACGTGCGGCCGGTAGTCCATTAGTGGCTGTTCCCCAGGATGAGATATTACCGCTTGATGGTGTTGCGTAGTACACTTCGGCGCGTTCGTCCGTT
>SCSZ01000035.1 GCA_004322265.1 Patescibacteria group bacterium | reverse complement strand
AATTGCCTTTCACTTTGCTTTCTGACGAGAAAAAGGAGGCAGTAAATCTTTATAGCGTTTGGGGCGAGAAATCCATGTATGGCAAAACATACATGGGAACCTTGCGCACATCGTTTTTAATTGATCCAAAAGGCAGGATTGTAAAAGTGTATGAAAAAGTAGTGCCGGCGGATCACAGCAAAGAAGTGCTCGATGATCTTACTAGGCTGAAAAAGTAATAAAGGTAAAAAATGCCTCAAAAGCCCAAAAAAGCCCTAAAAAGGGCTTTTTTGGGCAAAAGTGGGTGAATTGAAAGGTCAAAACGACGTTTTGGCCTTTCAATGTGGAACGGCTAACGGCTACTGTCGTCCATAGTAGCCGTTAGCCGTTTACTTCCCTAAGAGGGTATTTAGCTTGGCGATGGTGCTGGGGCCTACTTTGCCCGTTCCTGCTCCAAGTCCAATAGGAGCGAGGATCTCTTTGGCGTATTTTTCCTGAAATCGTATTACCGCCTGTTGGGTCCGAGCTCCAAATAGGGTGCTTTCCTTCCCCGCAGATCCGGTGCCGTCCTTGGCAACCATGGTATCGCCTGAGGCGTTAAGCACTATCTGCAGATATTTCACGTCAATGGATGTTGCGCCAAAGATAAGTGCCTTGGTGAAGGAAAAATCTTTAGGAATTGAAGTTAAGCTTCCGGCTGGCAGAGTTGCGGCTGCTGCGGGAGGCTGGCTTGGAGCTGGCGTGCTGCTGGCGGTAATTTTATGGATAATGATGGTTTGGGTTTGCACGGTTTCTTGGTTTTGATCCTGGTCGGCGGAGTAATAGCGCAGATAATTTATTCCTTCGGTTGATATAGTAATGGCAGTTTGGTAATTGGTGGCTGGAGTACATGTGCCGACGTTATCGGTGCACCAATAGATGTTGGCGCAGGTGGAACTTTGGCTGGTGCAAGCAAGGGTTACGGTGACGTTCCGGTCGCCCCAGCTGCCAAAAACGTATCCATCGGTCTTGGCGGTGGTTACGGGGATGGATGAATGCAAAATATTAATCACCAGGCGGCTCTGGATGGGTTCGGAATTATTGCTCTTGTCTTTGGAGTAGTATTTGATGTAGCTTACCCCTTTTTTGCTGATGGTGATGGGGCCGGTGTAAGAAGTTTGGGGGTCGCAGTTTCCCACGGAATCCGCGCAGTAGTAAATTTGCAAACAGCCGCTTCCCAGGGGATTGTCAGCGCAGGAAAGAGTGATGGTGACGGGTTTTTCGGTCAGCGAGCCAAAGTCATATCCCTTGCCATCAATGGTGGTGGAAGGGGGATAGCGGTCAATGGTGCCATAGGGGGTGCTTTCGGTAAGATCAGCCATCAAAGTTGCAGGAGTTATAATTTTGTGGGTGGCAAGCGTTATGGCAAACGTAACGGCAACGGCTAATAATAATGCTACCAGGTAATATTTCATAATCTTTACAGGTTAACGCTAAGATAACTGGCAATGATGGCTGCTGTTTCAGCGCGGAGGGTCAAATTTCCCAGGCTTTTGATGATGCAGTGATGCGTTTTTGCCAAGGCAAGTTCGCTGCCGTCCCAGCCTCCTTCTGGCCCGATAAAAATACTGATTTCTTTAGTTATTTGCGCTGTTTGTTTTACCGGTTCGCCGCTTGCATCAAAAAAGAAGGCAGAGTGATTGCTGGGAAGCTTTTCAAGAGCGTCTTTAAGTGAAATTGCCGGGTGGAGCATAGGGACGACGGTGCGCCCTGACTGTTCAGCCGCTTCTTTGATGATTTTTTGCAAACGTTCGTGGCGCAGGTCTAGTTTTACGGTGCGCTGCGAAATAATGGGAACGATGGCAGAAACTCCGATTTCAGTCGCTTTTTGTGCGACCAGTTCAAAGTTTTCCCGTTTCAGAATGGCGCAGTAAAGCGTTGCCAGTATCTTGCTTTCGCGCTCCCCTACATGAATATGTTCAATGGCTAGAGTAATACTTTTTTTGTCAAACGAAATGATGGTTGCCGTCGCTTCTGTCAGTTTTCCGTCGCATAATGTAATGCTATCGCCTTTACCGAGCCGGAGCACGTGCGTTATCTGGTTGATTATTTCTTTATCGGTAATGGCAACTTGGCGCTGGCTGGAGTCAAAATCAATGATAAACCGATGATGTTTCATACGTTAAGCATATGCCCATTTTATGAAAATTTCAAATAGGCAAATCCGGTGGCGCGCTCTGGTAATATTGTTTATAATAGACGCGTGGCAAAAATAAGTGTTGTTCTTTCAA